>DTSJ01000066.1:2393-17033 GCA_012965445.1 Candidatus Hydrogenedentota bacterium | reverse complement strand
ACACATATACACATACATACACACATACATACATACATACATACACACATACACACATACATACACATACCTGCAACACACGTGCAGACACGGTAGCCGCAGCGCAGTCTCCAGGGGATCGCCGCAGCAGTCACAGACCGACTGCCGTGCAGAGACGAGTGCTCACATCAACAAAAACGACAACCAACCTACAACCCACCCTTACTATTCCATCCATCACCAAACAACAGCAACGCTCACGTCATGGTTGTCGTGGCCAGCAAGGAGTTCCATCGCGTCGCACAACAACTCCATTTCCGCCGCAGACATTTCTGCGTCGCTGCCTCTCCGCATCATGCCCCTCATGCACCCGATGCCGGCGTCCATAAAGCCCATGCCGCCCCAGTATTGCAGGCACGCGTCATTGACTTCACGTCCCAGGCGTCCCGACTTGAGTTTTGCCATGGAGGCGAGTTTGGTGCAGTCTTCGCCGTTGATGTGCATTTCCACGGACTTCCACGTCAGTGCGCGCAGCGCTTCCACTTCGGTCGCGAGTTCGGCCATGCGGAAATGGATGACCTGATTGTCGATGAGCGGCTTTCCGAAAACTTCTCGCTGAGACGTATATTTAATCGTTTCGTCTATGGTGCGGGTCAGGCTCGTGAGTGATGAGAGCGCGGAATACATACGCTCTTCCTGGAACTGCATCATCTGGTACGTGAAGCCCATGCCTTCTTCACCAACAATGTTTTTGGCAGGCACCCGTACATCTTCGAAATGAAGTTCGGCCGTGTCTGAGCAGCGCATACCCATTTTTTTGAGTTTGCGCTCGACCGTCACGCCTGGATAGCATTTGCCGTCTTCCATGAGAGGAACACAGATTATCGTCTTGTTGCGGTGCTTGTTGTCGTCATTGTCGGTATTGCACAACAGGCAGATCCAGTCGCCTTGCGTGCCGCTCGTGATCCACATTTTGCCGCCGTTGATGACATAGTCGTCGCCGTCGCGCACGGCGCGCGTGACAATGTTGGCCACGTCAGAACCAGCGCCGACTTCTGAAACGCCGATGCAGCCAACCTTGTCTCCCGCGATGCTCGGACGAAGAAATTCCTCCTTCACGTAGTCCGACCCGAATCGTGCGAGGGCGGGCGTTGCCATATCAGTCTGCACGCCAATGGCCATGGGTATGCCGCCGCAGTTGCACCAGCCAAGCGCTTCATCCATGACGGCCTGGTAGGAGTAATCAAGGCTCATGCCGCCGTATTCCTCAGGCTTCGTGATGCCCAGCAATCCGAGGTCGCCGAGTTTCTTGAAGATGTCGTGTGCAGGAAAAATTTCGGCTTCTTCCCACTCGTCCACGTAGGGGTTTACTTCGGCTTCGACAAATCTCTTGATCGTCGAGCGTATTTGTTCATGTTGTTCGGTGAGTTGCATCAGGGGTACTCCGGGAATGTTGATTCGAACGCTCGGGACGCGTGTTTATGAAATCGCGAGTGTTTGTTCGGGTTAGTTTCTGCGCTGTCGATAGGGCTTTCTCTTGGGCAGCGTAAAGGTTTCGATTTCGTTTCCTTCTATGTCGATTACTTTCAGCGTGGCCTCGTTTTCTCCAACGTCCACCCGAATGAGGTGATTGACCTTCTTGTGCAGTTTGGTTTCCGGAGAAGTGATGTCGGTGTTGTAGAGGCTCGCGCCGCCGCCGCCGGAGGTAATCATCGTGAGTCCCTCATCGGATTGCGCACGATGGTAGTGATGGTCATGTCCGCAGATGACGGCCTGGACATCATGTTTTTCGAATGTTTCGGCCCAGAATGCGCGATGCTGCTTGGAGCCTGGCGCGCGCCTGGACATGAGGGAGATGAGAGGTTTGTGGAAGAATGCGAAAACATAGCCAGCGTCTTTGTGGAGGTCGAGCATATTTTCCACCCATTCTCTTTGCTCCTCAAAGTAGTCTTTCTGGTAGTTGCTCCAGTAGTAGTCATCATTCTTGACGTATTCGGGTTTCCCGAAGTCTGAACCTTCGGAGTCGAGCATCAGGAAGAGTACGTCGCCTACGAAAAATTCGTAATAGCGTTCGTTGCCCGGCAAGTTGAAGAACTCGAAATAGTAGTCAGCATCTTTTTCGTGATTGCCGAGTACCGGGTAATACGGGACGTTTTTCATAAGTTGACGGTTGACATCGAAAAAGATCTCCCAGTCGTCAATTTCAAGTCCGCTGGCGACGAGGTCGCCAGTATTGATCACGAGACGCGGTTTTTCTTTAATGGCAAGGTCGACAATTTTTTGATGGATGACCGAATCGGAGCGGGTGTCTCCGTAGACCACAAAGCTGAAGGGCTCGATCTTTTCGGGGAAGGTCTTGAAAGTACCTTTGCCGTATTCCGAGCCGTCGCGCAGCACATCGTAGCTATACTCCGTGTCGTGTTTCAGTCGAGTCAGCGGGAGTTCGTGGTGGTCATAGAGTTTTTTGGTTTTACCGCCGTCGGGCCCGGCGATTCCGACTTCCGTTTTATAGGTGGACCAGCAGATGATGGCACTGCCGTCCGTGATATTTTGGATGTACGGGCCGAATGCAATGGGGTTTTCGGCGTAAGCAGCTGAAATGAGCAATGTCATCATTGCGGAGAACATAAATCGAACGATCTTCATGTAGGATTACCTTCCAGTAGTAGTAGATGTAATTTAACGCGTAAAACTGTCGTAGACGATACTAATCCAGCGTTTCGTATTGATGAATCCCGAACCCGCATCTTTATACTTGGCAGGGAGACCTTCTTGCTGCAAAGTCTTACTGTCTTTGCCGGCATCGATGCCTTTTTGGATCTGTGCGGTAGTATCTTTGATCAGTTTGAGGAATACTTTCAAATCGTCAATGTCGGCAAGGGGGCCGTGACCGGGAATAACGGTAACACCCTTGGGCGCAGTGCTGATGATTGATTCCACGTTTTTGATGTATTGAGCTACGTCGCCACCACCGGCGAGATCTATAAACGGAAAACGTCCCACGAAAAAGTGGTCCCCCATGTGTATGACGTTCGCTATCGGAAAGTACAGCACCGTATCAGAGTCCGTGTGTCCGGTCGGGTAATGCTGAAGTTGAATATCTTCCCCATTGAAGTGAATAGTGGCGGCATCGTCATAGGTGATCACCGGAAGGCTGTTGCGGAACTCTACATCACTTAGGTCTTTCCCTCTGGCCATTCGAGCTCGCACATTCATGTGCCCGATAACCGGTGTATCCTGTGCCAGGGCTTTGTTGCCGCCCGTATGGTCTCCATGGAAATGGGTGTTCACGAGGAAAGTGATCTTTCCCTTCTGTATTTTCTTTATCGCATCAAGAATCGGTTCCGCCATGTTGGGATACTGCGAATCAATGACCAGAATGCCGTCTTCCCCAACCGACAAACCGACATTTCCGCCACTGCCTTCGAGCATATAAATGGAATCGGTGATTTTGTGTGTGGTGATTCCCTGTGCCCAGCCTGTAGACGCTGCGGCAAGCAGACCGAGTGCGATTATGGTGTAGCGAGTCATGCGATCTCTCCTTTTGCGCAATCAAGACGAAACGTGAATATCAGCTTAGAGTATTCGAAGGGGGCGTACAAGAAAAAGTTTTTGAAAGAAAACCGACTCCTTTCGCGTCAATTTAATGTATTCAGGGAGTGCCGCTACGACAAAAGGAGTAGATATGACACAGATTTACATGGGAATTTATGCGATGAAAGACCCGGCGACGGTAGAGTTGGGCGGCAAGCTTCAGGCGTTCCTGGATCAATACGATTTCAAATTCGAGTCCGATTCGGATGCGAATAACCCGATTCACATCGTTCTGACTCACGATGCCGCGGATGTGCCGTTTCGTGTGCTGTCCGCTCGACATTTGGTCATTTTACTGGAGGAGGCGACCGAAATCGCCCACTACGCCGGGACCGAGTTGTTTCGCTATCTTGAGCTGTGCCTGGCACTTGGGCTTGTGCAAAGAAAGGCCCTTGCGTGTAACCCCTTGATTATCAATGAAGATCTCCAACATCCCGAAAATGAACGGTGTCTGTTCAATTGTACCGGAGAGATTCAGAGCTATGCATTGCAGGTTGAGGGATTTTACGTATGCCGTGCTTATCGTGAGTTTTATCTGTGTCTGTGCTGTGAGCGGGAGTTTGAGCAGTTGGATCGGCAGTTGAATTTACTTAGAAAAGGACCAAAATATAGCGAAAAATGACAAATTATTGAAAATTGAAACATATCGGGCGTAATGCTGGTCAAAGTTGCGAGTCCAAATTCCTGGATTATGTGAATTAAATGTCTGCCTCTGACATACTATCGGGAGTCAGGAGACATGGGCCACCCAATGTTCGATAACCACTATGACATACCGGATATATACGTGCGCCGCTGGGCAAGCGCATGTCATTTGTCCGTATTGGTAGGTTTTCTGTTTGCTCCGATCGGTCCACCGCTAGTCGCCTTCATTGTCTGGCGCATGAAGCGAGACGAGCACTTTTATATCGATGAGCAGGGCAGGGAATCTGTAAATTTTCAATTCTCGATGGCTTTGTTGGTCGTGGTCTCTTGGGTGATGCTCAAGATGTTGAAACCGATACTTCTGGGGTACTTCCTGGGTTGGGTGCCTATTTTAATCTACATTGCGCAGGTGCTTCTGGCACTCGTTGGTGCGTTGCGAGCATACGACGGCGAGAAATTTCATTATCCGTTTTCGATCCCGTTTATAGCGCCTTTCGACCCAGATCGAGACTAGACGGATACTATCAGTTGACCCCTGTCGACTAATCGTTGACTACTCCTGACTATCTTTTGACTTCAATCGTCGCTCAAGCTGGGCGTGATGAAGATTGACGGGATACACCCGTTCTGAGCTGCTGTGCTCGTACCAGCGTTCGGCGGGCTGGGTGTTCGCGGGCGCGTCCATCTGGATCCCTACGAAGTTCATAGACCATGGCCCGAATTTCGAATCGGGCGCTTGGAAGGTCTGGTCGGCCCAAATATTCCAGAAAGTGCCTCGCGCGGCGCAGTGGGCTCCGAGGGCGGCCCCGCCTCCTGATTGCCATACACGCGACCCGAGACCGACATGGATATTCGTAAAGAGATTCTCGAAGGAGCCGTGACGATGGTGATCCAGAGCGAGATCGATACCGCGACCGTTCGCATGGACGTTGCCGGAACTCCGGCTCACGGTGATGTCGTGGATGAATTTGGATTGATAGTCGAAATTGATAAAGAGATTGTCATCGCCGCCGTTCGTCAGGCCGTGATGCCCGGTTGATTTCCGGTTCGAGTCTTCCCGGCGGTCCGACGTGAAGAGCATACCATCCACTGTGTTGAAACTGCCCGAAACGAATCCGCCGCTGTCCGCGTTGTGAACATGTATGTTGCGAACCCAGCAGTGGGCCACCTGACTGAGCGCAAACGCGTTTTTGCCGAGTTCAGAGAAATGGCCTTCATAGGGAATGTTTGGAAATTCGAAACGGAGTCCTTCGATGCCGGACTGCGTTACGGTGGGCGCAAAGCGATAGACGGCGGGCTTCCAGGCGGCTTCGATATCGAAGCGCAGCGGCCTGTCAAAAGTAACGGTATTGCTCTTGATCGATTCGATTCTCGTTACGAGCGAGGCGTGAGTTCTACCTAGCAGTTTTTCGAGACTGATACGCGGATCGCCGGAGTACAGATGGTTGGCGAGCGAATTTTCCGCGTTGTCTTCGAGTCTTATTTCGATTTCCTGACCGACTGACAACATTGAGGTGTCGTCTACTTCGATGGCGTGCTGTCCCCGCTTCGCAGCGGATGTTATGGTCGTGATCTGCTTACGCTGATAACTTCCGCGAATCGAGATGAATCCGCCCGACCAGGAATAGTTGGAAGTCCGCTGACCGCTGGTCGTAGCTCCCCAATTGGGTTTTATGTCATTGAGCGGTATTGGGAAAAAGAGAGTCGTCTTGTCCGGACCTTCTCCCCGAAGCACGACGTCAGGTTTGTTGATCACAAGCATCTTCGTGATGATGTAGCGTCCTTCCGGAACGAGGATCACGCCCTGCGGTACCGCCGCGATGGCCTTCAGAAAGGCATCGCTGTCATCAATTTCATCGTCTTCGACAGCACCGAAATCGAGTATATTGTACGTCACCGACGGCGCAGGCAGAGGTTCTTCGCCCCGCATGTAGCCCGCAAACGAAAAATCGGGAAGCCGCCCATCAGGTGACCATTGTGATCCGTCTTTTCCCCATAGTGCCGAGTACAAATCTGCTACCGAAGTGTTGGCTAAAAGAGTCGTTAGAATTAGCAGCATGACAAATTTGCGGCTCATGTATTTTCCTCTTTCCCGGCGATTACTCAGCAGACATATTTACCCAATCCTGCGGCTTCAGGTAGAAATCGGTGAGTTCGAATTCCGGCGTACCTGGCTCTGCGTGAAAGTCATACTTCCAGTTCGCGGTTGCAGGCAGGGACATGAGGATGCTTTCGATGCGCCCCTTTGACTGGAGGCCGAAGATGGTTCCGCGATCATAGACGAGGTTGAACTCGACATAGCGTCCTCTCCGGTAGAGCAGGAAGTCGCGCTGCGCATCGGTGTACGGCGTATCGCGATTCTTATCGATGAATGGGTCGTACAAGTCGCGGAACGCATAGCCAAGATTGAGCGCGTATTGGGAGTGGCTTTCGAGGTCTTCCTGGAGATGATCGAAAAAAATGCCGCCGATGCCGCGGGTTTCATCGCGATGCGGGAGGTAGAAGTAATCGTCGCAGGTCTGCTTGTCTTTCCCGTAGTCGTGTTCGGATTTATCGCAAACCTTCTTGAGCGTATTGTGAAACTGGATGATCTGGTCTTTCTTCGGATAGCAAGGGGTCAAATCGATGCCGCCGCCGAACCATGCCACATCTCCGGCCTCAAAATAGCGAATATTCATGTGGATCGTGGGCACGAAAGGACTCCAGGGGTGGATGACGAGGCTGACACCCGTTGCGAGAAATTCGGTACCTTCGGGAATCTTGAACTGGGTCGCGGCAGATGCAGGCAGAGAAGTGCCGCGAATAGCGGAGAAGTTTACACCTCCCTTTTCGATAAGATCGCCGTCCACCCAGACGCGTGTGATGCCGCCGCCGTTGCCTTTTTCGTATTCCCAGAGGTCTTCCTGGTAGGGCTTGTCATTATGTTCATTCAGGAATTCGCAAATGTCATTCTGGACGTTTTTGAATCCCTGCTGGACCGTTTCGGCGTTCGGCATGCGGCGGCTAATCCTTAGCCGCGAGTAGCGGGCGCATGAGTTTATTCCAGACCGAATAGCCTTCCGCACTTAGGTGGAGGCCATCGCCGACGAAGAGTTCTTTGCACGGTTTTCCGTCAGCGCCTAGCGAGGGTGTATCAATATCGAGGAACTGCATACGCTCGTCTTTCTCGGTGATCGCTTCAATTGCCGCATTTGCCGCGCGCATTTTGTCAACAAGATTCCAACGCGCGAGGCTCGGCTTGATGGCGACGTAGATGATTTTCGTCTCCGGCAGCGCATCGTGAATATATGCAAACAGCTTCTTCGTGTCATCCACGACCGTCTCGATGGATTTTCCCGCAGCGATGTCGTTGTCTCCAGCATAAATGGCCACGATACGGGGTTTGTACTTGATGATGATGCGGTCGGCGAACTCCAGGGAGTCCGAGGTATGCGAACCACCGAAGCCGCGATTGATGATGTTGTGTTCGGGAAAATCCTTGTCCGTTTTCCAATAGACCATACTCGAACTGCCTACGAACACGATGCCGCCGGGCGCAGGCATGTTTTCGGCATCGGCAGCTTCGAATTTCTGGATAGAAGGTTCCCATCTGCTCTCGGCCAGCGCGTGGATCGCTGGGAGCAGGGCAACAACAAGGAGTGCGGAGAATATGCGCGTATATGGGATCATATCTGTTCCTTTCGGTTTAGTCGGTTCACTGTAGCATATTTTTTTGAATGGCTGCGAGTTGTGGTAGATTGGTAGCGTTTGTGGATTGGAAATTATAGGTGACGGTCAATATGAAACGTGTCTGTGCAATAATCACGATGCTTGTGTCAGGGTGGGTTTCGGCGGAAGTGGCGCAGGATCCCCTGTTTGTGAGTGGAGTGGGGGGGTATGACACGTATCGGATTCCGGCGCTGGCGGTTACGAATTCGGGGACGGTGCTTGCATTCTGCGAGGGGCGCAGTGACGGCGGGGGGGATACTGGTAACATTGACATGCTCTTGAAGCGGTCTACTGACGATGGGGCAACATGGAGCGGGCAGCAAGTGATCTGGGATGATTCAGGGAACACGTGCGGGAATCCCGCGCCAGTCGTCGACAGGGAGACGGGGGCGATTCATCTGCTGATGACGTGGAACCGGGGGGACGATCACGAGCGGGAAATCATCGACCTGAAAAGCAGGGATACACGGCGTGTTTTTGTGACGAGTTCCAGGGATGACGGCTTGAGCTGGTCCGTGCCCAGGGAGATTACGGATACTACGAAGCTGTCCAATTGGACCTGGTATGCAACGGGACCGGGCGCGGGGATTCAGGTAGAGCGGGGGAAGCACAAGGAGCGATTGATTATTCCATGCGACCATATTGAGGCGGAGACGAAGCACTATTACTCCCACGTGATTTTTTCGGATGATCACGGTGAGACCTGGGAGTTGGGGGGAAGTTCGCCGGAGCATCAGGTGAATGAGTGTGAGGTGGTCGAGCTTTCGAACGGAGACTTGATGCTGAATATGCGAAACTACGATCGGAGCAAGCATCAGCGTCAGGTGGCGATTAGTGAGGACGGGGGCGCGACCTGGACTGAACAGCATCATGATTCGACGTTGATCGAGCCGGTGTGTCAGGCGAGCATACGCCGGGTGGGGAGTACGCGCGGGAAGGGTAAGAAGTGGATATTGTTTTCGAATCCTGCGAGTGAACGTAAACGGGAAAAGATGACGGTACGATTGAGTATGGATAATGGGTCGAGCTGGGACAAGAGTTTTGTGCTGCACGACGGGCCGAGTGCGTATTCTGATTTGGCGGTATTGAGTGATGGAAACGTCGCGTGTTTGTATGAACGCGGCGAGAAGAGTCCCTATGAGACGATTACAATTAGTGTATTTGGGTTGGACGAATTGGAGGAGTAGAGGATTATGACTGACGCGATCATTACGCTTGGAATGCTGGTTTTGCTACAGGCGGTGCTGGGTTTTGACAATTTGCTGTATATCTCGCTGATGTCAAAGCGGGCGCCGGCGGAGGACCAGAAACGGGTGCGGACTTTGGGAATTGCGATTGCTGTGTTTCTGCGCATCGCGCTGCTCTTTATATTGGTAAAACTGATTGACTATTTTCAGGAATCGTGGTTTGCGATCGATATAGAGGGGGTGTTCGTTGGTCACTATAATCTGCATAGTCTTATCGTGCTGCTTGGCGGCGCGTTCATTCTGTACACGTCGGTCAAGGAAATCTTCCACATGATGAATCTCGATGAACATGAGGGAGAGGATCGAACGGCGCAGTCGGCGGGTCGTGTAATTTTTACAATCGTAATTATGAACCTCGTCTTTTCGTTCGATTCGATATTGAGCGCGATGGCGTTGAGCGACAGCGTGCCTATCATGGCGACGGCCATTATTATTGGTGGAGTCCTGATGATCTGGCTGGCGGACCATGTGTCAACCTTTTTGCAGAAGAATAGACTCTACGAAGTCCTTGGACTATTTATACTGTTCGTGGTCGGTATCATGCTGCTGACCGAAGGCGGGCATCTCGCGCACATGGAGATCGCAGGACAGTCGATTACGCCGATGAACAAGATGACGTTCTATTTCGTGATCTCAGTGCTAGTGCTGTGCGATGTGGTGCAGAGCCGATATCAGCGCAAACTAATGGCACAGACCGACGGGGCGGGGAACTAGGCGATCAGAGTGGCTACGTCATACCGCATGATCTGTTCGTCTCGTGTTACGAGTGTGAGGTTTTCAAGCATCGCTTGCGTGATTAGCATTCGGTCGAAGGGGTCATTGTGATGCACAGGGAGTTGACCTGCCGATGTCGCGTGAGCAATCGTAATGGGCAATGATTGAAAGTTGTTTAAGATAATCTCGTCTTCGAGCGGATTACCCATGGTTAGTTTTCCCGATGCACTTTTAATCGATATCTTCCATGCGCTGGCCGCACTTACATAGATTTCTGAGTTCGGATCGCTGATCGCGACGTGTGCTTGAGCAGAAATTTTGGGGTTGTCATTTAGCCACCAGAGGAGCACATGGGTATCCAGTAAAAAATTCATGGGCATTCGCCACGAAACGCGGCTGCGATATCTTCTGGGAGTTCATCAAAGTCATCTGCGATCCAAATTTTGCCTCGCAATGATCCGGGTTTTCGCGGTTTTTTGTCTTCCTGATACGGAACGAGTTTCGCCATGGGTTTTCCTGCTTTGGCGATAATGATTTCTTCTCCCCCGGCCGCGCGTTCGACGAGACGGGATAGGTGAGTTTTGGCTTCGTGTATGTTTTTTGTTTCCATGTTGAGGTTCCTTTCGACTAGACTAAGTTTAGTCCGTATTGGAGAAAAAATTAACCCCGTAAGGCTTCTAGTGCGAAATCTGATAATATATTCGGCGACATGGTACAATGAATAGGAATATTGGACGTATTCGGAGCGTTTTCTGAATGATAGGGAAACGGCGGAGTCAAAGATGATTTATTACAAAACCAGTCAGGTGGTACCCGGAAAGGGTGATGCCTGGATGTTTTACGAATGTGACGACGACCAGACGGTTCGTCGTTATATGACGTATATCCCCGCCACGCGCGAGCTGGACAAGGTTCCGAACCCGTTCATCAAGAAGCTTCAGCGGCCGGATATGCTTCAGCACTGTGAGCAAGAGGAATTTCATCAGTACTGGCCTCCGGGCGAAGATGACCATATGCCTACGTCGCAGGAAACGGTGTCCGAGCATCTGAAAGAGCGTGGGGTTCAAGCGCGGAAGCATTTTGATATGGACATGACCGTTCTCGAGGCGATGAGCGTTCACGAGCAGGTGGCGGAAGTTTTCGCCGCATTTCATCTGGGAGGATGTTCTAGCTGCGGCATTAGCGAGATCGAAACGGTCGGACAGGTCTGCATGGCTTACGGCGTGGATGTGGATATGCTGCTCGACGTGTTGGAAGAGTTGATGGTGGATGCGGCTCCCGTGCCGGATGAAGCGCAGGGTGCTGATCAGGAACCTGTTGGAATTGAAGAATAGCGGTATCTGCCGTTTAGGAGAGGGAATTAAAAGATGTCTATTACGGAAACTTCGAAAGCGCTCGTCGCGGCGACGCCCGAGGCAGTGGTTGAATTGAGGCGATTGATCGAGAACGAGGCCGAAGCCGTGACTGGTGTGCGGATGGCCGTGAAAGGCGGGGGATGCTCCGGGCTTTCGTATGTACTTGATTTTGACAAGGAGCGCGAGGGAGACAACGTGCTTGTGCAGGACGGCGTGAAGTTCTACATGGACAAAAAGTCGACGATCTATTTGAAGGGAATTCGACTTGCCTATAAGGAAGGCCTGAAGGGGAAAGGCTTCGTGTTCGAGAACCCGAATGCTTCGAGTACGTGCGGATGCGGGGAGAGTTTCTCGGTATAACCGAATCTATTAGGACTGAATTCGTCGCCTCACCAGATGCCTTCTGGTGAGGCTTTTTTGTTACACCTCATTAATGATTGTCCTGACTTTGCGGCGTTTCTTTTTCTTCTTAGGCCTCAATTTCTTTCTTAGAGTCCGATAAGATTCAGAGATGAACACCTCGACAACGATGTAGAACACGTAAAAAACTCCGACGACCAACAAGCCGACTACTCCGTAAGGCCCGTTCCCGCGCGACCCGGCATACAAACCTTCCCGGATTGAGCGCTTCTGTTCACTGGCCTCATGCGCCCGCTCCGTGCGAATACGGATGCGTTCCGCAAGCGGGTCATTCAGCAGATTGTAGTTCACTTTCTCTTTCTTTCATAACATGTATTTTCTCCTCTCGTTATGAAATACCACTCAGAACCCCATTTTATTCACTTCGAGTACTGAATATTGATGCCACGGGACCTGTATATGGATTGAGTTTCCCGATCTTGCGGGTGAGGTGATGTATTGATACAATCGAATTTTGGAGGCTGACTATGAAACGGGCGATATCAAAGACCTTGGGCGTTTTGGCGGATTCGGAGGCGGGGTGGGTGGATCGACGGGACGCGGCGGTGGAACTGGGACAGGGCGCGGTGGAAGCGGTTCGCGGATTGAAGACGCATGAGAAGGACTCGGATCGGGATGTCCAGGAATCAATCAGGCAGTCACTTCGCGATGTCGGCAGGGCGGCAGCAGGGATTGATCTGGATGCGCCCTCCGGCGGCATGCCTTCGCTGGAAAAACTTGTCGAGGCATTGGAAAAAGAGGGCAGTCGTGACGTTGCCAAGTCTGGTGACGCTTTCGAAATTACGGTTGCGACGGACAATGGTCGGTCGCAGAAGGTACGTGTGGAGGCGACGCAGTCGAATACGCAGCGTGAAATCATTCGCGTGACGACCCTGTGCGCCAAGGCGGAAGAGAAAGCGCACGTGTGGGCATTGACGAACAACTCACACATGTCCCACTGCTCGCTGGCGATCGAAACCCGCGACGGGGAGCCCTGGCTCATTCTGGTAAACAGTTTGTTCGCCGAAACAGTATCTTTTGCGGAACTCAAACTTACGGTTAAAGAAGTCGCGTTTTATGGCGACTGGGTTGAAGACAAACTGACAGGGGAGGATGTGAACTGATGTCGAGTACGCACTACGACGCGGAGCCTTGTTCGACTGAGGGATGTTCCGCCAAGGCACTGACCGGAGCTTCATGCTGCTGGGAACATGTCGAGGATAAAGAGGGTTTCGTCGGCGGCTTGTCGAGGACGAGTCTTGCGGACGCGTACCTGGTTGGGGTGGACCTGTCAGGCCAGGATTTTTCAGGCGTGAATGTCACCGACGCAAAGTTGTCCGGCGCAAATCTGTCGAAGGCGAATTTTTCGGGATGTGCGGCCGACCACTGTCACTTTGACGGGGCTGATTTGACTGGCGCGGATTTCTCCGGCGCGGAGCTGGAGTTCGCTGTGTTCGGGAACGCGGACATGTCCGGCGCGAATTTTTCAGGTGCGAACATGATTCGTTCGAACCTCGTGGGTACAAAAGGCCACGGAACGAATCTGGATGGGGCGAAGCTGTATTATTCCCGACCGGGCTGCGCGGATTTTCAGGATGCGACTTTCGTTGGCGCGGATATTACGCGGGCGATTTTTCGAAAAGCGAACGTGGCGCGTGCCGATTTCACGAATGCCGAAGGACAGGCAAACTTCGAGAATGCTAACCGGGAAGGGGTCATCGAATGATACTCAAACATTTCCGCCTAAACCCGATCGAAGTCAATACCTTCCTGTTCGGCTGTTCAGAAACGAAAGAAGTGATGATCGTCGATCTCGGCGAATGGGACGAACGGATTCCCGCCTATGTCGAGGAACACGGCCTGACCGTCAAGAAAATCTTCATCACGCACGATCACCATGACCATACCGATGCCGTCCAGTATGCCATCGATAAATTCCATCCGCATACCGTCTCCGGCACAGCCAATCCCGGCGAAATCGCGGTCGATGAAGTGGTAAACCATGGCGACACGGTCACGATTGGTGCCCTTGAGGGCTACGTCGTCAACACCTCCGGCCACACGCCCGTGGCACTTAGCCTGATTTTCCCCGGCATCGTATTTTCGGGCGACGCACTCTTCGCAGGCTCCGTTGGCGGCACGGCAACGCCTGAAACCTACGAGCAACAACTCGGCAACATCCGCGAAAATCTGTTCATCTTACCCGACGATTACGAAGTCTACACCGGCCACGGCCCCGCCACAACTATCGGCATCGAACGAACGAGCAATCCGTTTTTCGTATAGAATCCCGGTTCTACCGAATTGATCCGATAAGAATAGACGGATAAAAAACTACAAAGGAATAAGATGTACTCTTATATCAAAATCTGCGCCCTGCTCTTTATAGCCATTTTTATTGCCTCCTGTAACGGGCCTGCCAAGCCGAATGTGCCGCCGGTTGACGCTGTTGACTCAAAACCGATTCCTACCGACCCAATAGCAGAAGAAGATGTACTTTCTGACTACGATTATGGACTCGCTTTTCTGCAACGTACTCCTCCAATAAGCGAATTCGTACGGCGAATATTTCAAGACAGGAGTGGGAATCTATGGTTCGGGACGAATGGCGATGGCGTCATCCGCTACGATGGAGCTTCTCTCGAGTATTTCTCTCTTAATGAGGGCTTCGGTGGTTTTGCGGTAAGAGGAATTCTAGAGGATATAGAAGGTAATGTTTGGTTCGGTACTTCTGGAGGGTTGACCAAATATGACGGAGAATCCTTTACCAATTTTACGGAGAAGGATGGCCTAATCAGTAATAGTGTTTGGAGTATCGCAATAGACCGCGATGGAATCATCTGGATAGGTACGTTGCAAGGGGTAAGTCGTTTTGATGGAGAGGCGTTCACTCCTTTTGCCCTTCCAGAGGCAAAACCCGACCCTACAAGAGGGGTTACCAGTGCCATCAACGCCATCCTGTATGGTGATAGTGGTAAAGGATGTTCCGTCCCAGCGGC
>DTSJ01000066.1:0-2383 GCA_012965445.1 Candidatus Hydrogenedentota bacterium | reverse complement strand
GGGGTTACCAGTGCCCGGATAGTCCATAGCATCATGGAAGATAGCAAAGGAAACATGTGGTTTGGCACCAATGGCGGTGCCTATATCTACGATGGGAAGTCTTTGACCAATCTTTCAGAGGAAGATGGCCTGCCTGAAAATAACGTGAATTATGTCTTGGAAGATAAGGATGGTCAATTTTGGTTCGCTACTCCTCATAAGGGGGTCTGCCGCTGGGACGGAACATCCTTTACCACTATCACCATACAGGATGGCGTTGATGGCACTGAGGCGTAGAAGCTTTATGAAGATAAATCCCGTAACATCTGGTTTCCCATTGAAGGTTTCGGTGTGTACCGCTACGATGGAAAATCCTTTTCCAATTTTCATAAAAAGGATGGTCTCGCCAGCCACGCGATACAGGACATCTACGAAGATAAAGAAGGGCGGCTTTGGTTTGGCGGTTGGTTAGGACTCTTTCGCTACGACGGGAAATCCTTTTTCAGTGTTAGCAAGAATGGTCCTTGGGCAAAATGATTGAAAATCTCACTATAGACTGTGGTTATGCTATACTTTGCGCTTCCTGAGATCGGCCTATCGCACGAAATATGTCTGTACCAAATGACACGCCGTCTCCCCTGGCTGACAACAATCGGCGCTCCGCGCCAAGGAGTGCATAATGCCCATCGTAAATTTCGAATCCTACGGCAATATGTTGGATCGCGCCAAAGAAGGTGGATTCGCCTATCCGGCAATCAACTGCACCAGTAACGAAACGATCAACGCCGCCCTTGAGGGCTTCACGCGCGCCAACTCGGACGGAATCATTCAGGTTTCTACGGGCGCCGGGCAGTTCGCATCGGGCTCTCTCAACGACATGGTACTCGGCTCGATCGCGCTGGCGGATTTCGCGCATACCATGGCGGAACGCTACGATGTAAACATCGCCCTGCATACGGACCACTGCGTACCCGAAAAGGTGGACACTTTCCTGATTCCCCTGATTGAAGAAACGGCCCGTCGTCGCGCCGCAGGTCGTCCAAATCTCTTTCAGTCACACATGCACGACGGTTCGGTGCTGCCTCTCAAAGAAAACATGGAGCAGGCCGTAGAACTTATGAAACTGTGTAAAGAAAATGAAATCATCCTGGAGATCGAAGCCGGTGTGGTTGGCGGCGAGGAAGACGGAATCGATAACACCGATGTCGCCGCCGAAAAATTATACACGACGCCCGAGGATATGGTTGCCGTGCACGAAGCACTGTCCCCTATCGGCGGTCGCTTCATGTTCGCCGCGACATTCGGAAACGTCCACGGCGTATACAAGCCGGGCAATGTTAAATTGACTCCGAGCATTCTGAAAGACGGTCAGGATGCCGTGGTAGCAAAGCATGGACAGGAAGCACACTTCGACCTCGTATTCCACGGAGGCTCTGGCTCTACCCAGGAAGAGATCCACGAGACGCTCGATTACGGCGTGATTAAAATGAACGTAGATACAGATTGCCAATACACGTTTACCCGCCCCGTCGCGGACCATATTATGAGTAATTATGCTGGAGTCCTTCGCGTTGACGGCGAGATGGGCGACAAGAAAGTCTACGATCCGCGCAGCTACCTTAAAAAGGCGCGCGCAGGCATGGCTGAGCGCGTAGTCGAGGCCTGTAACAATCTGAGGTCAGCCGGAACGTCGATGGGCAGATAGAAATATCGTTTTCCTTGGCAAATTGATACAATATATCTGCGGTCGGAGTTGTTTATACAGGTATCAAAGACTCCGATTTGTATTCATAACCCCGTAACGAGGCTCCGAACGATGAAAATCCTGCTTGCCACACCCCGCGGATTCTGCGCCGGCGTCGACCGCGCGATCATATGCGTGGAACGGGCACTGGAACGCCACGGCGCGCCAGTATATGTACTCAACGACATCGTGCATAACAAAGCCGTAGTAGATGAACTTCGCGAAAAAGGGGCGATTTTCGTGAAGCACATGTCCGATGTTCCAGAAGGGTCTCATCTTCTCTTCAGCGCACACGGGGTGGGCCCCGAACGCTGGGAACATGCGAAGAAATTGAACCTGGAAGTGATCGATGCTACTTGTCCGCTCGTAGAAAAAGTTCATCATGAAGCGCGGAGATTTGCATCGAAGAATGCCACGACGATTCTGATCGGCGAGATGGGCCATGACGAGACGGTGGGCACGATGGGCTGGGCTCCGATGCACATTAAACTGGTTACGACTAAAGAGGACATCGCCTTTCTCGATGTTCCTGACGAAGACAACATGGCGTATATCACGCAGACGACGTTGAGCGTGACGGACTGTCAGGAAATTATTGATGCGTTGAAAGAACGTTTCCCGAAAGTCGCGGGGCCTCCAAAGGCGGATATTTGTTACGCG
>DTSJ01000065.1:532-5145 GCA_012965445.1 Candidatus Hydrogenedentota bacterium | reverse complement strand
CAGTGACACCCCGTAAAGAATCAGAGAGTGCAGTGCCATGATGGAGTAGACGATGAGGATCACGCAGTGTGCGTAGACAGACAGCCAAAGCCACGCCGCTTCGAGCAGCGATTCGCGCCGTCGTAGTGACCACAAGCCGCCGAGCGAAATGATCAGCGTTGCCGCCGTAACCAAATGGATGTTTCCGGTAGAAAACGAACGGTGTATGTCTCGTCCAGAGCTGATTCGTCCTTGCCACACCGAATCGACGTTGCTCTCGGAATAGTATGCGCCCTCGGTCACAGGCGGCAACACGAATTGCTGCTGAGCGACGTAGAAAAGAAGACAGAAACCGACTCCGACGCAAAACCAGCGCACCGCGTTTTTCAACGGCTCGAAATCGGCTTGAACCATGCACCGAACAGCGTAACAAACGGCTAGAAGTCCCGCAGTCGGCATTTGGCCCAAGTGTATTGCGGGCATGAGGACGAGGAGAAGTCCTGCACTTCGCAGATGCCCAGCAGCGAGTGCGCCGGCAAAGATGAGTACGTAGCCCATACCTATGTGCCCGTTGGAAAACATGCCGGGCCAGACGAACTGAGGATAAACGCCATCGAATTCGAGATGAGTTCCCATGAGTATGAACAGTACGGCTGCATGACCGACCCACGTGCGTAGCGATGTCCACGCGCCCAGCATGAAAACGGGAAGTACCGTGGAGAGGTTGAAGAGAAGGCTTCGGAATCCGTACAGGAACACGGGATCGTCATTCGATTTTAGAATGAACGCCGAAGAGTAGAACTGAAGATTGTAGGCAGCGAGGGTGTACTGCCGGAGCGGGTGTCCGTCGTCATAGGGCACGATTCCCGTCATCGCCTGCGCAAACTCGAAATTCTCGTCCCATTGCACGGCGCGGATGAGTACTGCAACGAAGCTGAATGTGATCCAGAACGCGCAGCCCCACATAAATTCGTAACTAAAACCGCCCGGGGTGTCTGATTGCGTACGATTCGAAAAAAGTTCCTTTGCAGACCCTAATTATCGGCATTCTGGCAAAAACGTCAATAGATGAAACCGTCGGCGAATATTACCTTCGGAACGGTCATTTGGAGTACAGTGATAGGGAGAGGGTTACATGGCAATTTTCGGTCACCTGGAAAAAATTCGCGAGGGAGTGACGCAGTGGAATGCACTGCGGCGCGCGAACGCGGACTTGAGGCCTGATCTCGGCGGCGCGAACCTGCACGCCGCAACATTGGGCGGTGTGAACCTTACCGGCGCAAATCTGGTTGACACAGACTTGAGCAATGCAAACCTGGGCCGCGCAGACCTTCGCGGCGCAGATGCTGTAGGTGCGAATTTGAGTGGAGCGATGCTCAGTGAAGCGAGCTTGGCTGGTGTTGTTTTTCGCAATGCAAACCTGCGCGATACGAGTCTACACAACGCGAGCCTGCGTGCTGCCAACTTGAGCAAGTCAAGTCTGGTCGGCGCCGATCTAAGTAACACGGACATGAGTCGTGCGAACCTGAGCGGAGCCGACTTGAGCGGCGCGGATCTGCGCAGCGTAAATATGAGCGGGGCGAATCTCACGGATACGATCCTGAGCAACGCACGGATGGATGGAGGTGACGGCGCCGGACCTACTGACCTATCTTATGCAAATATCAAGGACACGATATTTACGGAGCGCGAAAACCCCGCCGAGGATGAAAGGGGACATTTTTTCGACCTCTCTACCGTACTCGGGCTGGACACCGCACGATTCGATCCGGGTTTTCTCGCCAACTATATCAATGAATGTTTTGCTTATGCGCACCTTCCGAATCTTCTAATCGCCAAAGATATTCCGGGATTCATTGACGCGGCCACAAGCAAAATGCGGTTTCTTCAGCGCCTCTATGCCCATGAAGACTTCCCGCCGGAGCTCGTCAGTATTGTCAACGTGGTTTCCTTTGAACTGATGAAGCACGTGCAAGCCCACCCGGAGGCTACCTTGAATCCCCAACCACGGCAAATCGAAAAATTGATCGGTGACGTTCTTGCCTCATACGGCTGGAACATCAGTCTAGCCGCTGCTACACGAGACGGAGACTGCGATATTTTCGCGATCAACCGCGAAACGGACAAAGCGAAACAATCATGGATCATCGAGTGTAAACTGTATCCCCAGTATCGTAAAGTTGATGTGAACATCGCGCGCGCGATGTATCAAACGCGAAACGTGATGAAGGCTGGCGACGCGCTGTTCGCGACGACATCCAATCTGGCGGAGGGGACGAATACCTACAAGTCCTCATGCTATGATCTGGATGCGAATGATCGCAAAGACTTTCTAAAATGGATCGCTCGGCACCACTAGTGCCCCGACCGACGCTTACGGCGTGTTCGAGCGATGCGAATGATCAAATACACTGGAGGAAACCTATGGATCTCGCCTGGCGAGATGTTTGGCGCTGCTCCCCGGGAATGACTATTTCCGGAACACAAGGCAGGCGTTGGTGCCGCCAAAGCCGAAGGAGTTGGACAGAACGGTATTTAGAAGGGTGTCGTAAGTTTCGCGCACGATCGGATAGCCTTCCGCTCGCGGGTCGAGGGTTTCGATGTTGGCGGACGCGGCGATAAACTGGTGTTGCATCATGAGAAGTGAGTAAATGGCTTCGTGTGCGCCGCTCGCGCCCATCGAGTGACCCGAGAGCGACTTTGTGGAGGCGATCGGCGGCATGTCATCGCCGAATACCTCGCGGATGGCTTCGAGTTCAACGATGTCACCCACGGGTGTGCTGGTGCCGTGAGCGTTGATGTAGTCAACGGGTGCATCGAGTGCCTGCGTGGCGAGTCTGATGCATCGTACCGCGCCTTCGCCGCTCGGCTTCGTCATTTCGGCACCGTCCGAGTTCGCCGCATACCCTACAATTTCAGCGTAGATATGTGCGCCGCGGGCTTCGGCGTGTTCGCGTTCTTCGATGACGAGTATGCCTGCACCCCCGGCGATGATGAGACCGTCGCGATCGACATCGTAGGGTCGGGAGGCGGTTTCCGGTGTATCATTGTACTTCGTGGACGTCGCGCGCATGGCATCGAAATACATAATGAGTGTCCAGTTGGGTTCTTCGCCCCCTCCAGCAAACACAATGTCCTGATTGCCGAGTTGGATTTGTTCAACCGCGTGCCCGATGCAGTGTGCGCTCGTGGAGCATGCCGAAGTGATACTGTAATTGAGTCCTTGTATGCCGAACGCTGTCGCGAGGTTCGCGGAGACCGAGTTGCTCATGATGCGCGGGGTGTTGAAAGGACCGACGCGGCGAAGGCCCTTTTTCTGCAGGGTTTCGACGCACTCGGTGTGGGTGACCATGGAAACTCCCCCTGATCCAGCGACGACGCCGATACGGGGATTCTGGATGGCAGCCGGATCGAGTCCGGAGTCGCGAATCGATTCTTCCATGGCCAGGTAAGCAAATCGAGATGCGTCGCTCATAAAGCGAAGGTGCTTCCGGTCAATTTCGATAGCCGGGTCGACTTTGGGAACGCCGGCGAGATGGCTTTTCAGACCGCGATCTTTAAACTCCTGCTGAAACTGGATTCCGGAGCGGCCTTGCCGGAGTGAATCGAGGACCTCACTCTTATTTGCGCCAAGGGGGGAAACGACGCCAAGACCTGTAACTACGGCCTTCTTCACCAGCGAATCAGCGCCGATGCCCAGGTCAGCCCCGCTCCGAAGGCAGCAATAAGTATGAGGTTGCCTTCCTTGATAAGCCCGGCAGCTTTCGCCTCATGCAGGGCCATCGGAATGCTCGCGGCGACGGTATTGCCCGTGTGATCGATGTTCATGAAAACTTTTTCCTCCGGCAGACCCACACGTTCGCGCACAGCATCCGATATACGCGCGTTGGCCTGGTGTGGAACGAAGAGATCGATGTCGTCAGCGGTAATGTTGCATGTTTCGAGCGTAAGACGAATTTCTTCGCAGAACATTCTGACCGCGCGCTTAAAAAGTGCAGGACCGTTCATGCCGATGACCATCGGGTTCTCTTCCAGGAGTTTCGGAGTAAGGCGGTACTTCCAGCCGCCTTGGGGCATGTTGAGAATGTCGCCACCCGTTCCGTCTGAGCCTATGTGAGAAGTGAGTACGCCCGAACCTTCCGTGTCGGCGGTCACGACAACCGCGCCTGCGCCGTCTGCAAACAGGACCGCAGTATCACGATAGTCCCAGTTAAGAATACGCGAGGTCGTTTCGGTGCCCACGATGAGAATATTCTTGAACATGCCGGAGCTGATGTATGCGTTGGCGGTAGAGAGCGCGAACACGAAACCGGAGCATGCCGCGTTTATATCGAAACCAGCGGCGTTGACCGCACCGAGATTCGCCTGCATGATATGAGAGTTGGCTGGCGCTATTTGGTCCGGGGTGACGGTCGCGCAGATTATAGCGTCAAGATCCTCCGCCGCGATACCCGCTTCTTCGAGGGCCATTGCGGCGGCCTTTGTACCAAGTTCCGCGGAGCCGATGCCTTCCTCGGCGAAACGTCGCTCCTTAATACCCGTGCGTTTTCGAATCCATTCGTCTTTCGTATCGCACAATTTTTCGATATCGTGATTCGTCATCACGATATCTGGCAAAAACATTCCCGTACCTA
>DTSJ01000065.1:0-522 GCA_012965445.1 Candidatus Hydrogenedentota bacterium | reverse complement strand
GCGCGCGGTTGTGATTCTGACACCGTAGTCTCTTTTCGGTTGATGGTTTGGCTCGTTAGTGGATGGAGGTCACTATAAGCCAATGGGGAGAAGAATTCAATCGTATTGGATGGCCAGGTCGTTATTTTACAACCGGGATTGCGGTATCCGGCATTACAGGTTCTGGAGCGGGACTCTGTTTGTTGCGATCGCGTATGAGTACGATGAATCCGAGTACCATTGTGACCGCTTCAACCGTCCAGAATGCATACGTCGCATTCCAGATACCCTCGGTAAAGCCGTAGGAATGAAGTCCGACGCCGAGCAGGTTTACGCCCCACCAGGAGAAACCGACCACGCAGCCGGTAAACAATGCCGCGATGTGGAGGCCCATCTGTTTGAGGTATCCACCCAAGCGCGCATGAAGCATCGCTATCTGACAAACGCAGATGAGTGCAGCACCGTTTTCCTTCGGGTCCCAGCCCCAGAAACGTCCCCAGGAATAGTTCGCCCAGATTCCGCCGAGGACTGTGCCGACGAACG
>DTSJ01000064.1 GCA_012965445.1 Candidatus Hydrogenedentota bacterium | reverse complement strand
CGTCTTTGCATAATCCACCCCCATCCTGTCCATCAAATCTTTACGCCACTCAGGCATCCCCCACTTCAATAAGCCCAACTCGCAACTCACACTCACAGGCTCCAAGAAAGTCAACGGCTTCCCAATCGGCGTCAACGCATACCACGCCACCGCGATACTGTGACACCCCATGTCCGACAACACCCCGCCACCCTGCCGAACCGGGTCCCAAAACCACGGTTCGTGCGGCCCGCCATGTTCCTCAGCACTCCGCACCAAACTCAACGGCCCCATGGCGTCCTGCTGCGGTTTCAACTGCTCCATCTGCTGACGAATCGGCTTCATGTGCAGCTGATTCTCGAAATAAAACGTCTGCAACCCTACCTCTTCCCCAAGTGCCACCAAACCACGCGCCTCAGCCACCGTCCCCGCTAGGGGCTTCTCACAAATCACACCCCTCAGTTTCGCCCCAGTCCTTACCGCATCAATCACCGCCCGAACATGCTCCCCCCGCAAAAAATTAGGCGCAAAAATCCCAACCACATCACAATTCTGACACAACTCACCTATCGACTCATACCGCACACAAGGCCCAAGCCCGACATCATTCACATGATCGACCAGCTCCCCGGCACGATTCGGCGAGACCACTCCAACCAAATCCACCCCCCGCACCTGCCCCAGTGCCAGACACTGAAAACGAGCAATAAACCCCGCACCAATAAACCCCATCCGAACACGCGACATGAAAAAATCCCTTCAAAATAGGACAATTTACTCCAATACATATATCAGACGAAGACCCAATGAAGCTAATTCGGTCGATAAAAGTGGGCCCCATTGTTCCCAAATATCTAGAAAAATTCGTTAGGTATATAAGTATTGACTGACTAGAGATAATAATATATTATAAGTTTTAATATCTATACATGTTTTACGTCAATACCTACACTGAAGACGAGCAACAAACCCTACGCCTGCTCTACAGCATAGGCCTTCTCCAGACACATTTTCTGCACCGAACGAATTGATATGCGGCCCAATGAAACCCTTAGTCGCGAAATCTAGTCCAACGCATGAATAAATGTGATAACGTGAGCGTCAGCCCAAGTCTCCTGGAGAGTCCAGCAGCCACAGCGACCGCGTAAACTAAAAGGAACCAAAAGATGATTTCAAAGGGGCCGATCAATCGCTTGTCGTGCCTTCTTCAGCTTGGAGTATTGCTCCTCACAGGCGCGGCGACGCACAGCGCAGAAATCCCCGAATCTGTGAAGAACATCGTTCGCCAACGCGTCGATGCTGGAAAAACCATCGGCATGGTAATAGGCGTCGTCGACACAGAGGGCATCTCCTACTTCGGGTATGGAAAAACGGCTGCTTCGAGCGATCAAGTACCCAACAAGGACACCGTTTTCGAGATAGGATCCATCACGAAAGTATTCACAGCCATCCTCTTGGCGGATGCAGTCAAGCGTGGCGAGGTCAACTACGACGACACCATCGATGTGCATCTGCCCAAGGACGTCGAAGTTCGCGTGAAGAACGGTATTCCAATCACACTGGAGAATCTGTCCGTACAGAACTCCGGGCTTCCTCGTATGCCATCCAATTTCAGGCCAACAGATCCGACGAATCCATACGCCGACTATACGGTTGAGGATATGTACAAAGCGCTTTCCCGCATGCGCATGAGGCGCGATGCTGGTGAGTCCTACGAATACTCGAATCTTGGAGTAGGCCTATTGGGTCATCTCCTGTCACGCGCATCCGATCAATCCTACGAAGAACTCATTCTCAACCGAATCGCCGATCCATTGGGCATGTCTGACTCAAAGATCACACTATCCAAGGGCATGCAGGAACGCCTCGCAAAAGGTCATGCCGATGGAAAAGAGGTCGCCAATTGGGATCTACCCACATTCGCCGGTGCAGGTGCGCTCCGTTCCACTGCCCAGGACATGATTCTGTTTCTTCAAGCGAATACCGGGCTGCATGACACACCATTGCTCGCAACGATGCGTGAGACCCATGCGCCCAAAGCTGAGGCAGGCTCCGAAATCATGGAAATTGGACTCGGTTGGCATGTACTCACCTCAAAAGAAGGCCCAATGATAACGTGGCACAATGGCGGAACAGGAGGCTACCGATGCTTCGCAGGTTTCGTGCACGATCCTCCCATCGGCGTCGTCGTGCTCACCAATTCAGGCGGCGCCGGAGACGACGATATCGGATTTCATCTACTGAACGACACCATCCCAATGGCAGGCGCAATCAAACGTACCGAAGTCACAATTGATTCCTCGATCCTCAAGCGATATGTCGGCAAGTATCAGCTTCGATCCGACTTGCCAAGCACGATATTGGACATTTCACTACGTGGAAACCAGCTTCTTGCCCAATTGACTGGTCAAGAACAATTCCCTGTCTTCCCTGAGTCCGAGATCAGCTTCTTTTTCAAAATCGTCAATGCTCAACTCGAATTCGAAACCGACAATAACAGCGTGACGGCAGTGATACTCCACCAAGGCGGTCAAGTCATCAAGGCAAAACGGATTCAATAAACCGTAGTCAAACCCCTGTTGTATATCACACCGTCCAGAGCTACACTATCGCTATGCACAAACTAAGAAACAGAATGATAACCATCGCCACAAACATCATCCTCATCTACCTCGGACTCCTCCTCCTCATTTCCATCTTTCAGGCGAAACTCATCTTCTTCCCCACATCCGAAATCACGACCACCCCCGCAACCTACCAATGGGACTACGAAGAAATCACACGCAACGTAGACGGCGAAACCACCCACGCATGGTTTATCCCAGCTCCTGACATCCCTCGCGGCACGGTTCTCTTCTCACACGGCAACGCTGGCAACATCTCAGATCGCCTGGAATCCATCAAGATCTTTCGCGACCTCGGCTTCAACACAGTCATATACGACTACGGCGGCTACGGAAAATCCAGCGGCTCCCCCTCAGAAAAAAGATGCTACGCCGACATCCGCTCCCAATGGGAATACCTCACCAAAGATCGACAAATCCCCGAAGACAAAATCATCCTCTTCGGAAGATCCCTCGGCGGAGGCCCCACCGCCCAACTCGCCACCGAAGTAGACCCCGCCGCCTTTATCCTCGAAAGCACCTTCGCCTCCATAGCCGATATGGCCCACGGCCAGTTCCCCATCTTCCCCACCACCCTCCTCCTCAAACACAAATTCAATACCATCCACAAAGTCCCTGAAATTACCGCCCCCGTCCTCCACATCCACTCTCCAGACGACACTCTTATCCCGTACACACACGGCCAAAAACTCTTCGAAGCCTCCACCCAGCCCAAACAATTCCACGATCTCCACGGCGACCACAACGAAGGCTACCTCATCTCCAAGGACTACCCCCAAGCCGTCAACGACTTCCTCACCAGGCATCTCCCAACACCCGAAAACTAATCACGTCGAACACGAGCTGATCAGTATCCCCCCGACTTGCGCCCTCACACACGACCTCGTACACCGAGCCGATGCAATATGGAGGCCGACCCATGAGCGAAAAGAAGATGAAACTTCCGGTCGGTATTCAGCTCGCAAACATCGTCCTGTGCATTGGGATATGGTTTGGCCTGCAGAAAGCGTTCGGTTGGTGGGAAGACTCAGAGAACGGACCGTTGTTTTCGATACTAATTTGCGCGTTGATCACGTTCATGTTCACCAATTCTGTGTTGTACGGCTATTTCAGATCTCAAAACAAATGATCACAGGCAGTACACTTTTTGCGGCGTGCGGTATTTACTCACTACTGCACCCCCTTCTAGCACCTCGTATACCCACTCAAAAAAGGGTATCATAACCAGAACGGAGCAAATAGACCACGAGAGCAGAGAACGACGGAAACCAAGAACCTCATAATCGTCATAGTCATCACATTGTGCGTTCTCGCGATTCCCGTAGTCTACCGATTCACAGTCGGCGCCAATCCCGCAGTCGGAACATGGGCATACACAGTCCAGACACCCGCCGGACCACTCTCACAAACACTCGCACTAGATGCCGATATGTCCGGGACAATTCCTGTAACGGAACCCGCAACCGCCAGCTACCCCAAATCAAACGCCATCGTAGATGGTCAGTCACTTTCATTCGTCGTAGAAACCGGGCCAGCCGAGCAGGAAATAAAATTCAGTCTTCACGGCACCGTCGAAGGCGACAGCATCAGCGGCGAATACGTCAGCGTTTTCGGTAACAGCAAAGTCACCGGCACACGCAAATAGTCGCCCATATTAAAGTCGCATTCAGCCCACTCACTTGCACCGATCAAATCCATCCCCTATACTGAATCATTGCCCCCTGTCCGGAAACTCCAAAGGAGCTTGGTAATGATAAGCGAACTACTTCTGTACGGCATTTTCGGCATAATCGGTTCGCTCACAATCGCCGCCGGAGACATGTTCTTGCTCGGAAATCGAGTGAGTGGAAAGACTTTTCGACAGCGCAAGCTCGACAACCTCCTCCACGTATCCACCCGCAACATGTGGATCGGACATACCATCGGGGTCCTCGCAATCCCAATCGTATTTTTCGGAATCTACCAAATATACCTCGGACTCTCCCCAGCCGGAGGAGCGACCGCCCTGGTGCCTCCCGCAATCATGATGTTTATGATGGTCGTAGGCGGCGCAGGGCACGCCTGCTTCGCTTTTCTCGGCGGAGCAATGCAGCTCCACGCCAGCCAGAACCCCGAAGAAGGTTCCCCAATCGATAACCTCGTCAAGGCCCATCGCAAACTCCTGACCCCGCTCTTTGCAGCGTTTCTTCTGTCCCTCCTCGCCTTTTCCATCGCTTTCGCCGTCATCGTCTGGACCATCGACACCTCATATCCAAAATGGATCGCAATCACCAACCCTCTCGTACTTTTCATCGCTACAGGCAAACTCGCCGGACTGCTGCCCGCACCTATGGGCGGATACGTCCGGCCCGCAACAGGAAACATCGCCTTCGCCATATTCTTCGGCCTTTCCACATTCGCCCTCGTGAACTAACCACAATCCCTGCCCCCCCATTCTCACCATCACCTCATCCCCCGCTTGCGACCCCACCCGCCATCTCGTATACTGACTCTCTAGACACCGCCAAAAAACCGTCCCGTGAACTGGAGGAGCAGCTATGACATCCATGGAAGCCA
>DTSJ01000063.1 GCA_012965445.1 Candidatus Hydrogenedentota bacterium | reverse complement strand
CATTGTATTCACGTTCGACGACGTCTGGGATCGAATTGGGTATCGGTATTATCGCTATGGCTACGAGTATCATGAAATTGCGGCGTATCAGGATTATTTGATTGTGTTGGGGATTCTCTCCGCTCTGACTGCGCTCTGCGTATACAAGGTGCGTCGTAGCGATTTCAGTTCATTGTCATGGATGGGTTCTCCCGTTTTAGCGCTCCTCTTTTTCGCGGGGCTCAGTGTGACTGACACGAATGAGCTATCCGTCGTTGCGGCTGGGGCGTTCAACCTTTACTTGTTCGCACTGGGCGTGTACACGATTTCGTCTGGCTTGCGACGCGAGCAGCTTGGCGTCATCAATGGTGGTATGGCGATTCTTTCGTTGTTGTTTATCGTTCGGTTCTTCGACAGCGACCTTGGCTTCGTCGTACGCGGGATCGCGTTTATCCTCATTGGATCGGGATTTCTGACAGCGAATCTGTTTATGGCCCGAAAATTTCGAGAGTCTGAAGGAGAATCGTCATGACGAAACCAATTACAGTGGTCCTGTTTGTGTTGATGGTTGCTGCGCAGTTGGCAGTGCCTAGTTCGATGATTGCGAAACGTGAGCTGACGCTTCGTAATGGGGGGTTGTACAAGATACGCTGCGCTCCGGTTGATCCATACGATGCGTTTCGCGGAAAATATGTTCAGTTGGGCGTTCAGCTGGATGGTGAATTGAGCTGGACCGGTAAACCATTGCTGACTGATCAGCAAGTGTATGTTCCGATTGAGAAGGACGAAGATGGATTCGCGGTCGCTACGGGAATTACAGTGACGAAGCCCGAGTCGGGT
This sequence comes from Candidatus Hydrogenedentota bacterium, assembly GCA_012965445.1. Next base: position 4,351 of record DTSJ01000063.1, on the reverse strand, counting down.
GATTTTATCAAGGCGAAAGTCAGCTGGAATTCCGCGGGTGTTGAAAATACGCCACTGAGTTACCCTTTTGATCGGTATTATCTCGAGGAGGAAATTGCGCTGGATGCAGAACGGGCGTATCGATCTGCGACGCGGGATGAGGAAAAGCCTGCCTATATTACCGTGCGAATTCGGTCGGGGTTCGGGGTTATCGAGGAGTTGTATATCGCCGACAAACCGCTGCGAACGTATCTTGAAGAAGACTACAATACGGTCAACGCACTATAGTTTCGCGATAACCTTCTCGCCGAATTCTTCGGTGGTAACGGGTTGTAGTTTTCCTTCGGGGTCGCGGAGGTCGGCTGTGGTGTAGCCTTGGCCGAATGTGTCGCGCATGGCGTTCATGATGGATTTTGCTTCTTCTTTCATGCCGAAGGATTTTTCGAGCATCAGGGCTACGGAGCCTATCATGGAGTAGGGGTTGGCGATGCCCTGGCCTGCGATGTCGGGCGCGGAACCGTGGGAGGGTTCGTAGTAGGCTTTTTCGTCGCCTACGCATGCCGACGGCATGAGACCGAGTGAGCCGAGGAGTCCGCCGGCCTGATCGGAGAGGATGTCGCCGAACATGTTTTCCATGACCATGACGTCAAATTGGCCGGGATTGAGGAGGAGTGCTGTTGCGGCGGCGTCTACGATGACGTGTTTGACTTCGACTTGGGGGTAGTCTTTGGCGACTTCTTCGAGGATCTCGCACCAGAGGACGGAGGATTGCAAAACGTTGTTTTTGTGTATGTTGTGAAGGACTTTTTTACGGCCCATGGCTTCTTTGAATCCGATGTGGAGGATGCGGGCTATCTGGTCTTCGTCGTATTCGAGGGTTTCTTTGACGTAGCGTTTGCCTTGGTCATTTATGCCGCGTTCTTTTGCGCCGAAGTAGAGTCCGCCGACGAGTTCGCGGATGATCATGATGTCGATGCCGCCTTGGATGACGCGGGGCTTTAGGGGGGAGAAGTGTGCGAGTTCTTCGGGGAGGTATACGGGGCGAAAGTTTGCGTAGGTGTTGTAGCGTCTGCGTAGGGGGAGGAGTGCGCCACGTTCGGGCTGCTCGTCGATGGGGATTTTTTTGGATTCTTCGAAGCTGAGGCCTATGGGGCCTTTGAGTATTGCGTCTGCTTCGTCGCAGATTTTCTTTGTTTCTTCGGGGAATGCTGAGCCATGATCGAACCAGGCTTTTCCGCCGAAGGGTGCGTATCTGAGATGGAATGTGGTGTCGGATTTTCCTTCGATTTTTTTGAGTACGTTTATGGCCTGAATCATGATTTCGGGGCCGATTCCGTCTCCTTCGAGTACGGCGATAATTTTGGTGTTGGGCATGGGGATTCTCTTGCTTGTGCACGTGGTTGGGGTTGTGCTTAAATGGATCTGAAAGGCAGGAGAATAGCATAATTACTGACGAAGAGTCGATCTTCCTTTCGGATTGGCGGGATTGGAACCGTGTATAGATGACGGCACTGGAACGGGCGATTGCGAAGATTGATGAAGCGAATGCTGCTGATCCGAAGAGCGATGTGCATGAGGGGAAATCGTATCCGAAGGAGCAGATTTATGGTGTTCGTATGATGGCATGGGTTGAACGGTTGGAGCCTGATGCTTCGGATGCTTTGAAGATTGCGGCGCGGGGACAGCATATACGGCGTTGGGAGGTGCCGCGGAGTCGGTATCCGGTCGGAAAGGGGGGATATTATGCGTGGCGTACGTTTTTGTATGGATATCACGGGGAGAAAGCGGGCAAAATTATGGCGGATGCTGGGTATGGTGCCGATGAAATTGGGGAGATGAAGGCGATTATGGACAAGAAGAATTTGCGGAGGAATGCGGGGACGCAGACGCTTGAGGATGCGGCGGCTTTGGTTTTTTTGGAGAACCATTTTGTGGATTTTGCGCATCGGGATGATATGGATGACGGGAAACTGGTGGATATTTTGCGGAAGACTTGGGGGAAGATGTCTGAGCGGGGGCAGTCTGCGGCACTGGAACTTGTTTTGCCGGATGAGGCGTCTGTGCTTATTCAGAAGGCGTTGAGCAGTTGACGGGGCATCTTAAAAGCGCGCCTTTGTGGGTGTGGTGCATTATTGCGGGGATGTCGCTGATTGAACCTGCGACGCATTTGTGGCTTATGTATGCGGCTCCTGTGGGCACGGTGCATTCGGGGATGCATATCTCTGACAGCGTGATTTTCATTCATGCGATGCGGATGTTTGATACGGATTTCTGGGCGGCTTATGCTACGTGCAATGCAGGTGACCTTGGGCATTCTCCGGCGTATTTTCCGGTGCCGTTTTTGTGGATGTATGGAGGTGTTGGGGAGGTTGGGCGGTATTTGCGTGTTGATGAGTTTCTTATGCTGGGTCTGGCGAATGCTTTTGGCGCGGCACTTTATTTGGCGGCGGTGTATGCTTTTTTCCGAACGATTGTTCCGAAGATTGCTGATCGGGCTTTTTTGTTGTTTGCGCTGGGGGGCGGACTGGGCGGGATTGCGTATGTTGCGAGCGCGGCGATGGGCTTGATCGAGAATGGCGATTTCTTGTCCAACTTTTTTCGGTTCGCGCTGTATGAACTTCTTGAAGGGCCGCGTATGGCTCCTTGGCTGGTGTTTCCGAGGTTGTATTATACGCTGCCGCTCGCTTTGAGCTATATGTCGTTTAGTGCGCTTCATCAGGGTCTTTTGAAGGGGAGTTTTCTGCGGATTGTTTTTGCTGGGCTGCTGGCATTTGCGGCGGCGTTTTTGAATATTCGACTGGGGCCTTTTATCTGGGTCATCGCGATGCTGCTGCTCTACTGCGATGAGGAGACGAGGGTTCGGGTGCGCGTTCAGACGGCTGTTTTGCTTACGGTTGTGATTGGGCTTGCGGGGTCGATGACGTATACGATGCTGCAATGGAATACGGTTTACGCGGAGAATGTGTTTTCGCTGAACGGGCAGGGGATGCTGGTTTCGGGGTTTGTTATTACTGCCTTTTTTCATTTGTTTCTGGCACCGGGAGCGATTCGACGGACGTTCGATACGCTGCCGAATGGGGCTTATATACTGGGCTGCGGGGCGGTTGGGTATGCGGTGACGTATGTTATTTTGTATGGGGGATCTCAGGTTTATTATGGTAGTTTTTGGCCACCGTCGGACTATTCTGCGTCGGTTTGGGGGTCTGACTGGGCTCTTTTGGGGGTTGTTGTGGGAGTGATGTATGCGTCGGTGAACTTGAAGTTCCGTGTCTCGATTACGGACGAGGACACTGTCCCCATGCATTGGGTTACTCTTTGGTTTCTTTTGTTCGTGACGGCTGCGCCATCGGCATTTGGCCAAGGCTGGTTTCTGGCTCTGGGGCCTGAACGTCTGATGTTGTTTATGGGGCCGCCGCTTTGCATATTGTCTGCGAAGGCGCTTGAGCGTGCTGAGCTGCGACGGCCGTTATTCTACGCGAGCTGGATGACGCTGATGTTGGTCTGCGGTGCGGCATCGATTACTGCAGCGGCGTTGTGTTTTCAGGGGCCGCTGGGGTTGAGGGTTGGCGAAAGTGCTTTTGGCGATTACCATGCGGAGGTTATTGCTGAGGCGAATGGGCGGCTTCTCGATTCTATGGGTGAGGGAATGGTGCTTACTCCGACGACGCTGCCCCGGTTTGGGGATGTGGTAACTTTACGGGGAAATTCAGCGCTGGACGGGGTGGGGGCTGCGGATCTTTCTGAGCTTTCTTCGGATTCTGCTTCTTCGATTGTGGATGAATTTTTTGCCAGCGGATCGACTGAGGAAGTTCGGCGGGACATTGCGGTGACTTATTGTGCGGGTTGGGTGTTTTGTCCTACTACTCCCCCACTCCCTGCTGAAGTTCTGGAAAATTTTCGGGGGTACGATTGGCTTGAGGAGTTGGATTCGGTTGACGGGGGCGCGGTGTTCAGAGTTGTGCTTGAGTAAAGGCGTCGGCGTTCGAGAGTGATTCTGACTTTATTGGGGGCGGCGTTCGAGTAGGTCGAATTGACCTACGCGTTCCGATTGAGCGTAATTTTCTGCGAGTCCATCGCGATAAAATGCCCAGGTGTCTTCGTACCACTCTCTGGGTGATTCCGTGGTGATCAGGATGTAGTCGGGAGAATAGCTGGACAGCTCGCTCAGTATGTTTTCGCGATCCTGGACGAAGAAAGTATTGAAGTAGACTGAGATGTCCACGCGCCAGGGAGGATTGTCGGCGGCGATATTGAGCAGGGTAGCGTGTTCGTCGAGTACGACGATTGTAGCATCGTTGTCGAGAAGGTTACGCATTTTCAGTACGGTTTGCTCTATATCCTGTAGTTTTTTGTTTTTTCGACGGGTATGCCG
>DTSJ01000062.1 GCA_012965445.1 Candidatus Hydrogenedentota bacterium | reverse complement strand
GTCTCCGATGCATATCATTCCGCCGATCAATAACTCGATTCGGGCGTATCCGGACAACGATCTTGCGCAGATATTGGGTCAGGTGAACGAAGGGGCCGTCGCGTTGTTTTTTCAGCCGCCGCAGGATTGGAACGATTTCGCCCGCCACATTGATCCTGAGCTGGAGGCGACATCAGTTCAAGCCGATTCGGTCTATCCTTCTCTTGTACACTACGCGAAGTCGCACCCTGTATTCGATTCGCTTCCGTCGAGGTCGATTATGGGAGCCACGTACGGTCAGCTCATGCCGACAGTCACGTTTCAGGAATTGAGCGAGGAAGATATCTGCGGATGTTATCGCGGGGGTTCCTCCGGCGAGGACGCGTGCTGGGGCAGCAACATCCTCGTGAAGAAGTACGGGAGCGGCCAGATCGTGTTTATAAGTCTTCCAATTATGGAGCAGCTGGGTCAGAACCCCGTGGCCGATCACTTATTTGTGAATTTGATCAAGCATTTCGTCCGGCGTTCGATCCCTTCGCAGGAAGGGAGTTTTTCGGTGCATCAGCGCAGTGTTGAATGGATTCGACAGCAGCGGCAGGATTTTACGCAGAACTGGGCCCTTCTGGGCATGTTTCCATATACACCGGATGTGGCGAAAGCTCCGGCGTATCCACCTGAGGATTCGGTTGAGCTCGACGGGACTTATCCGGGATGGTATCGTGCTTTGTCGTGGAAATCGTGGTTTCCGATTCAGAGAGACGGGTATGAAATTGATATGGATGAAGCGTTGGGGCCGGAGTTTGTTTGCGGGCCGACGAGTGATTATGGAATCGCATACGCATACGCAGAGGTGATTGGCGAGACGCGGGGCGAGATGCGGCTTGTGGTTGACCCCAATACCCGTATGGACGTGTGGATGAATGGCTCGCTGGTGTATTCGTCTGTGGATTCGGGCGATGATGAGCCTTCGGTGTACATGAAACTTGGCAAGAACACGGTTCTGGTCAAGTTGTACAAGGCACCCGGACCATTCAGGTTTAAGCTGGCTTTTGAGGCGAAGAAGGATCCGGTGCAGTATCGCTGGTGGAAATAGGGCGATTTATCATTGAATTCTCATTGTTTGGTGTTGATATTTCCATGTGGAATTGAAGTTTCGTGAATTTCTTTGATAGAGTGTCTGGTTCTAAGCCGTTGGAACACATATAGATGACGATGAATCGAGTGTTTGTTTTGGGCGGCGGTTGCGACCGCACCTGATTTTGAATTTTAGAAGGATTGGATAAACGATGCCGACGTATACGTATCAATGCAAGAAGTGTGAAGCCGTTGCGGACCATTTTCATGGTATCAATGCGAAGCCGCGTATCAAGTGCGAGGAGTGCGGCGGCGCCTGCAAGCGATTGATCGGTATGGGCGCGGGGATCATTTTCAAGGGTTCGGGCTTCTATGAGACGGATTACAAAACTAAAACCGGAAAACCCGACAGCAAAGCCGAATCCGGCAAGGGTAAATCGAAGAAGGGTGAATCGAAGAAGAGTGAGTCGAGCAAGAGCGAATCGTCGGCGAACGGGTCGAAATCGTCGGAGAGTAAATCCAGCGGTTCCTCCTCGAAAAAAGAATCCAAGAGTGCGGCTTCGAGCAAGAAGTAGCTTTATCGACAGCCATTGTTCGAGTTTAGAACAGAAAAATACGCATATACCGGGGTTGCATCATTCAGGCGACCTCTAAGGATGCAGATTCCATGACAACAGATGAAATCCGGGCGTTGTACGACGTGCATATAATCAATACATACGGTGCGCGGAGAATCGCGATGGCGCGTGGCGAGGGTATGAAGCTGTGGGATGCAGAGGGGAACGAGTATCTTGACTTTTTCGCCGGGATTGCTGTGGCTGGTGTTGGTCATTGTCATCCCAAGGTCACCAAGGCGATTTGTGATCAGGCACAGACACTCGTGCATGTATCGAATCTTTACTATTTTGAGCCGCAAGCCCAGCTTGCGGCTTTGCTTTGTGAGAACTCGTTCGCAGATCAATGGTTTTTCTGCAACAGCGGGGCCGAGGCGAATGAAGGAGCAATCAAGCTGGCACGGCGGTATTGGGTGCAGCTGGGATCGCCGAAGCCGGTGATCGTTACGGCGCACGCTTCTTTTCACGGGCGGACGATGACGACTCTGACGGCATCAGGCCAAACGAAACTGCATGACGGATTCGACCCGCTGATGCAGGGCTTCAAATACGCGAACTTCGATGACCTCAACGATCTTGAGAAACAAATTACTCCTGATGTTGGGGCCGTTTTATTGGAGCCGATTCAGGGCGAGGGCGGGATACGCACGTGTGATCCTGAGTATCTGCAAAAGGTGCGGAGGCTTTGTGACGATAAAAATGTGTTGATGATTCTGGACGAGATTCAGACTGGGTGCGGGCGGACGGGCAGGTTGTTCGCTTATGAGCACGCTGAGATCGAACCCGATATTATGACGCTAGCGAAGGGGCTTGGTAACGGGATTCCGATAGGTGCGCTGGGGTGCAAGGAGCCGATCGCGTCTGGCTTCTCGGTTGGATCACACGGCAGTACTTTTGGCGGAAATCCCTTGTGTACGGCGGCGGCGTTGGCGACGATGCAGGTTATTTTGGAAGAGAAGCTGGCCGACAATGCGAGGGACGTTGGATCGTATTTCCTTGAGCAGCTTGACGGGCTGAAGTCGAAGCATTCATCGGTTCAGGAAGTTCGGGGCACGGGACTGATGATCGGTGTGCAGATGCACCGTGCGGTTGGGGATATCTTGAACGCGATTACTGACAAGGGCGTTATTTGCGGTCCGGCGGGTCCGGACGTTGTTCGATTTCTGCCTGCACTGATCGTGACGAAGGAGCAGGTTGACCATGTTGTGTCCGTTTTCGATGCTGTATTGGGAGAGTTGTGATGCCTTCGGATTTTATTGCGCTTTCGGATTATACGACGGATGAGTTATCGGGACTTCTTGAACTGGCGAAGGATCTCAAGGAGAAGAAGCGTTCGGGTGAACTGTATCAGCCGTTACTGGGCAAGACAATCGCGATGCTGTTTGAGAAACCCAGTCTGCGTACGCGGATGACCTTCGAAGCGGGAATTTTTCAGCTGGGCGGTCAATCGATCTTTATGACAACGAAGTTGGGCGCCCGCGAGACGGTGCCGGACATGGCGCGGAACCTTGAGCGCTGGGTGGATTGTATTGTGGCGCGAACCCATTCGCATAGTGATGTTCTGGAACTGGCGGAGTATGCTTCGATTCCGGTGATCAATGCGCTGACGGATAATTTGCACCCGTGCCAAGTGCTTGCGGATGCACAGACGGTGTTGGAACACAAGGGGAGCCTTGATGGATTGAAGGTGGTTTTTGTGGGCGACGGCAATAATATGTTTGCTTCGTGGGCGAATTTGGCTACGCGGTATTCGTTTGATTTGAGCTTGGTGTGTCCGGAGGGCTATGAACTGAAGGGTCCGGCACATGACAATGCGGTGTCGAATGCTCTGGGGACGTACTCGATCACGAATGATGTAGACGCTGGTTTGGCGGGTGCGGATGTCGTGTATACGGACGTATGGGCGAGCATGGGGATGGAAGATGAGTATGAGAAACGGCTGCGAGAGTTCATGCCGTATCAGGTGAATGAGGCGTTGATGGCGAAGGCGAAGGATGATGCGATATTTATGCATTGTCTCCCTGCGCATCGCGGCGAGGAAGTGACGCATGAGGTTATTGAGAGTCAGCAGTCGGTCGTGTTTGATGAGGCGGAAAACCGCCTGCACGCGCAGAAGGCCGTGATGGTCCATTTGATGCAGTAACAGGTTGAGCAAGGAGTATCAGGAATGTTGGAGAGTGTAAATAAAGTAGTGCTGGCGTATTCGGGCGGGTTGGACACGTCGATCATCTTGAAGTGGCTGCAGGAAACGTACAAGTGCGAGGTGGTCGCGTATATTGCGGACGTGGGTCAGGGCGAGGAGACGGAGCCCGCCCGACAGAACGCGGTGGATACGGGCGCCTGCGCGGTGTATGTGAAGGATTTGAAGGAAGAGTTTGCGCGCGATTTTGTGATGCCGGCGATGCGGGCGAATGCGATTTATGAGGGTACGTACTTGCTGGGCACGTCTGTGGCGCGTCCGTTGATCGCGAAGGCGCAGATTGAGGTGCTGCGTGAGGAGAACGCGGATGCGGTTTCGCATGGAGCTACGGGCAAGGGGAATGACCAGGTTCGGTTTGAGCTTGGGTATTATGCGCTGGAGCCGAACGTGAAAGTGATTGCGCCGTGGCGTGAGTGGGACCTGAACAGTCGGTCTTCGCTGGTTGCGTATGCGGAGAAGCACGGGCTGAAAATTCCGTCGCCAAAGATCAGCAAGTATTCTATGGACAGGAACATGCTTCATATCTCTTATGAAGGGGACAATCTTGAGGATCCGTGGGAGGAGCCGAATGAGGATATGTATCTGACGACGGTGAGTCCGCTGGATGCGCCGGATGAGGCGACTTACGTGGAGATCGAGTTTCAGGAGGGCATGCCTGTTGCTGTGAATGGCGAGAAGATGACCCCTGCGGGCGTGCTGACAACGCTGAACGATCTGGGCGGCGCGAACGGTGTCGGGCGAATCGATATTGTGGAGAACCGTTTTGTGGGAATGAAGTCGCGAGGCGTTTATGAGACTCCGGGCGGCACGATATTGTACGCCGCGCATCGCGGCCTAGAATCGATTACGATGGACCGTGAGGTGATGTTGATGCGGGATCTGTTGTCGCCGAAAATTGCTCAGTTGATTTACAACGGGTTCTGGTTTCCGCCTGATTCGCGATTATGTTCAGTATCTTTAAATCGCCCTCGGTAAACGTCCCACCTCCGATTTTCTGATTCACGTTCAACACTGCCAGAACCTTGGGCTTATCATCGGATTTCCGTGCGAAAAAACACCAGAAGATATTCAAAAAAACATCGATTATGTTTTTAAACTAGACCCCGACTATTTATTGTTAGGTGTTCTAATGCTGCTTCCAGGAACGGAAATCTATGATCAAGGAATTGCTGCAGGACAGGCAGATCCAGACAAATGGATACAATTCTCACTTAACCCAACAAATGATTTTAGTTACGACTATTGGACGGAATACATGAGCGCCGAACAATTGATGCAGCTCAGAATCAAGCACTACAGAAGGTTCTACCTAA
>DTSJ01000061.1 GCA_012965445.1 Candidatus Hydrogenedentota bacterium | reverse complement strand
GTTTCTGAAAATTACTCAACCCATCGTCAAATACCGACTCACGGGATTGCACCGGGATGCAGATGGACGGGTCGTCGCGCCAAATCACATCGTCGCCAAAGTCTCCCGCGAAGAACTTGCCGAAAAATTCCTCTCGCCGGCACCGGAAAAAATCGTCGGGAAACTGCTTGAGGCTGGGGAGATCACCGCCGAAGAAGCCGAACTCTCCAAATCGATACCCATGGCACAGGACATCAGCGCAGAAGCAGACTCTGGAGGCCACACCGATCACCGACCTGCTCTCGCATTACTGCCTACTCTCTTGTCCTTGCGCGACCGCATGGAAATCGAGCACGGCTACGACATGGCACTGCGTATAGGACTCGGTGGCGGCATCTCCACGCCAGCCTCCGCACTCGCAGCCTTTGCAATGGGCGCGGCCTACGTCGTCACAGGCTCGGTCAATCAGGCATGCCAGGAATCCGGCACATCGGACATCGTGCGCGGGATGCTTGCAGAAACCAGACAAGCAGATGTGGCCAAAGCGCCCGCAGCAGACATGTTCGAGATGGGCGTCACTGTGCAAGTCGTAAAACGCGGCACAATGTTCGCCATGCGCGGCAACAAGCTCTACGAACTCTATCGCGTCCACGCCAGTATGGACGAAATCTCGACAGTTGACCGCGAAAAATTGGAAAAGCAAACCTTCCGCGCAACCCTGGAAGAAACCTGGGCCAGTACCCGCGCTTTTTGGCAGGACCGCGATCCGAAACAAGTCGAACGTGCAGAGCGTGAACCCAAACACAAGATGGCACTCGTATTTCGCTCCTATTTAGGGCTTGGATCGGTCTGGGCCAACAGTGGAGTCGAAGACCGGAAAATGGATTACCAGATCTGGTGCGGCCCCGCCATGGGTGCCTTCAACGAGTGGGTGCGGGGATCGTTTATGGACGAATACAAGCAGCGCCACGCGGACAACGTCGCGAAGAATATTTTGTACGGCACAACGGTACTAAGTCGTGTACAGCAAGCGCGCAATCTGGGCCTTCGCCTGGCCCCCGAAGACGCAAAAATCACACCGCTTCAAAATCAGGATCTCGAGCAGTATTTCGTATCGTAGCAGCAGTAGCCGAATGAATTAAGGAGTCATCGCACGTGAGTGACGCATCGGACAACGATAAGCACAATCAACCCGCGCAAAAGCCACTGGCTATCGTGGGTATCGGCAGCATGTTTCCAAAGGCCCGCGATCTCGAACGCTTCTGGTCAAACATCAAGCACGGCGTCGACGCGATCACCGAAGTCCCTGACACACACTGGAGCCCCGAAGACTACTTCGACGAAGACCAAAAACGCCCCGACTTCACCTACGGACGACGCGGCGGATTCCTCGATCCCTATCCCTTCAACCCCATGAAGTACGGCATTCCGCCGACCAGCATCGAAGCCACCGACACCTCCCAGCTCCTCGGCATGGTCGTCGCCGAATCCGCCATGGAAGACGCAGGCTACGGCATGGACAGAGACTTCGATCGCAGCAAAGTCAGCGTAATCCTCGGCGTGACCGGCGCACTCGAAATGGTCATCCCGCTCGGCGCACGACTCGGACATCCCCAATGGCGCAAAGCACTCAAAGAAGCAGGATGCGACCAAGCCACCATCGACGACGCCATCCAGCGCATGAGCGACTCCTACGTCGATTGGCAAGAAAACTCATTCCCCGGACTCCTCGGAAACGTAGTCGCAGGACGCATCTCCAAATACCTGAACACCGGAGGCACAAACTGCGTCGTCGACGCCGCATGCGCAAGTTCACTCAGCGCGCTCCACCTCGCCGCACTCGAACTCAACGCCGGAAAAGCGGACATGGTCGTTACCGGCGGCGCCGACACCTTCAACGACATTTTCATGTACATGTGCTTCAGTAAAACACCCGCACTGTCGCCCACCGGAAACTCAAAACCATTCGCCAACGACTGCGACGGCACCATCCTCGGCGAGGGCCTCGGCATGGTCGTCATGAAACGTCTTGAAGACGCCGAACGCGACGGCGACACAATCTACGCACTCGTCAAAGGCGTGGGGTCATCCAGCGACGGCAAAGGCGACGCCATCTACGCACCAAGTTCACCCGGGCAAAAGAAAGCCCTCGAAGCCGCCTACCAAGCCGCAGGCGTCACCCCCGACACCATCGAACTTCTCGAGGCCCACGGTACCGGCACCATGAAAGGCGACGAGGTTGAAGCCGCTGCGCTTACGCAAGTCTACAAGACCGACGAAGATTCCAAGCGTTCATCCTGGGTCGCCCTGGGCTCTGTGAAATCTCAGATCGGTCACACGAAATCCTCCGCCGGTGCAGCTGGACTTATCAAAGCCGCCCTCGCGCTTCATCACAAAGTGTTGCCCCCGACCATCAAAGTCGATCAGCCCGCGGACTCCGTGGCCCCTGGTACCACGCCTTTCTACGTAAACACCACACAGCGCCCCTGGGTCAGCAACCCCGCTCATCCTCGCCGCGCAGCCGTCAGCGCATTCGGATTCGGCGGCAGCAATTTCCACATGGTCATGGAAGAATACCAACCCAAAAAATCCGCAGCCGATTGGGACGGCCTCACGCAAATCATCGCCTACAGCGGCGATTCTATCGCAGACATACAGAAACAACTCGGCGCTCTTGATAATTCAGCGAACTGGGACGCCGTTCGTGCACACGCCAAACAAAGCCGCGTCGACTTCGATGCAGCCAAAACGTCACGCTTGGTCCTCGTACTCGAAGAATCAAAATACGACATCGAAAAAATTAAAGCATCCGTCGCGTCCAACATCGAAAAACACGGCGACTCCGAAAGCTGGTCATCCCCCGATGGCGCATACTACGGCCACGGCGCACCGTCCGGTAAACTCGCCTACATCTTCCCCGGCCAAGGCGCACAATACACCGGAATGCTGCGCGACCTCGCCTGTGAGTTCCCCGAAATGATCGATGCACTCAATCTCGCCAACGATGAATTTGGAACAAACGAAGCAGGCCAACGCCTAAGCGACCGCATCTACCCTCACCCAACCTTCGACAAAGAATCCGCCGATCGCGACACCTCAGAACTCACTAATACCGATGTAGCCCAACCCGCAATCGGTACCATAAGTCTTGGCGCAGCGAACATCCTCAATCGATTCGGCGTAGAACCCCAAGCCGTTGCCGGACACAGCTATGGCGAACTTGTAGCTCTATGCGCGGCAGGCGTCCTAACCCCCGAAGGTCTCGTCCAAGCATCAAAACTGCGCGGCGAACTCATGGGACAGGGTGAAGGCGACCGCGGAACCATGCTCGCAGTGCGCGGTAACATCGAAGCCACGCAAGCCGTCATCGATTCCGAAAAACTCGACGTTATCATCGCTAACAAGAATTCGCCGAAACAAGCCGTGCTCTCCGGCAGTATCGAAGCCGTCAAACACGCCAGAGAAGTTCTCGACGAGAAGAAAATAAAATCCGTTCCGCTAACCGTAGCCGCAGCGTTCCATTCACACCTCGTCGCAGACGCGGCAATCCCCTTCGCCAAAGGACTCGGCGACATAAAATTCGCAAAAGCAGCCATTCCGGTCTATTCCAATACGACCGGAACCGCATACCCCAAGAAGGCGAAGGAAGTACGCGAACTGCTGGCCAATCAACTCGCCAAGCCAGTCGAGTGGGTAAACCAAATCACCGCCATGCACGAAGCAGGCGTCACCACCTTCATCGAAGTGGGTCCTGGCGCACGCATGACCGGCCTCGTAAAAGCCATCCTCAAAGGAAAAGAATTCGACGTCTACGCCCTCGACGCATCCAGCGGCACCAAATCAGGGATTGCCGATCTCGCGAAAACCCTCGCACGGACCGTTGCGCTTGGGCATCACGTTGAGCTCACCGCATGGGACGATGCCTACGAAATTCCAGAAGTAGATGCCAGTAAGAAGCCGCGCATGCTCGTCGAGATATGCGGCGCAAATTATCGCTCCGAGCAGTCACAAAAAAAAATGAATAGACCTGCCACACCACCAAGAATCATCGCGCCCCCGGCTGTTACACCATCGCCACGAGCCGTAGCGCCAACTCGATCTGAAGTGGCAACAACGCCCGCACCGACGATTCAGGCACCGATGCAGCCCGCTCCACAAGCAATTTCCACGACTCCCGCAGACGCTGGCGCAGTCGCAAATCTCCTCCAACAGACGCAGGCCAATATCGCCGCGCTCCAGCAAATGCAGCAACAGACCGCGCAGCTCCACGCGCAATTCCTGCAAGGCCAGGAGCAAGCCAGTAAAACCTTTTCGACATTGATGCAGCAGCAACAGCAATTGTTTCAGCAGACGGGATTCGTATCCGCTCCAGCGCCAGTTGCTTCAATGCCATCACCAATTCAATCGCAAGCACCCGCGCCAAATGCATCCGCGCCAATGGCAACAACATCCGCTCCAGCAGTTGAAGCCGCACTACCGACTCCAGCGCCAACTGCCGCACCCGCCAATCTGCTCATGAAAACCCTGCTTGCCGTCGTAGCCGAAAAAACCGGATATCCAGACGACATGCTCGAACTCGAAATGAGCCTCGACGCGGATCTCGGGATTGATTCTATCAAGCGCGTCGAAATCCTGTCCGCACTGCAAGAGCAAATCCCCGAACTCCCCACCATCGAAGCTGATGAACTCGGCGCGATCGAAACGTTGCAGGACATCGTCGACAAATTGGGTACCTCCGTATCCAGCGAATCACTCGCCGCCTCTCCGGTCGCCACCCAAGCCTCGCAGGATCAACTCAAAGCAGTGCTGCTCGATGTCGTCTCCGAAAAAACAGGCTACCCCGTGGACATGCTCGACCTCGACATGAGCCTTGATGCCGATCTCGGTATCGACTCCATCAAACGAGTCGAAATTCTGTCAACCTTGCAGGAAGCGATGCCCGAACTCCCGACCGTCGAAGCCGAAGCCCTTGGCGCGCTGGAAACCTTGCAGGATGTCATCAACTATCTCAACGACTACGCCCCGGCACCCTCTGCAGCGAAGGCACCCGCTTCCATACCCGGCGCGACGCTCCAGCGCATTCTCCTCGAAATCGTATCGGAAAAAACAGGCTATCCCGTAGACATGCTCGATCTCGACATGAGTATGGACGCCGATCTCGGTATCGACTCCATCAAACGTGTCGAAATCTTGTCCGCGTTGCAGGAAGCCGAG
>DTSJ01000060.1 GCA_012965445.1 Candidatus Hydrogenedentota bacterium | reverse complement strand
CGGATTCAGAAGAGTTCATTAGTTTATTGAAGACAAGAAAATATAGAAAGTAGTGAGTAATTTTGAAGAGAACATACTGAAGTTTTTCGAGACGATACATCCGCTGGATCAGGTGAAGCGTGCGGGGTATATTTTGCGCGGCGTGCCTGAGCCTGAGTCCGTGGCGGCGCATAGTCATTTTCTTGCGGTGCTGACACTGCTGATGTGTGATGAGTATCCGGAGGACTTCAATAAGGAGAAAGGGCTGGCGATTGCATTGACACATGATTTATGCGAGGCGCAACTGATGGATATTCCGATGCCGGTTGCGGACGCGCATTTGAAAGACGCGAAGGACGAAGCGGAGCAGGCGATTACAGAGAAATTGTTTGAGGGTTTCGACGCGAAGTATGGTCTGTATCAAGCGGAATTTTTGGAGGCGTCCACGCCGGAGGCGAAGCTGGTGCGCGGGCTGGACAAGGCCCAGATGATGCTTAAAATCAGCATGTATCAGCAGGAAGGCAAGGGCCGATTGAAGGAATTCTGGCTGAATCCGAAGAATTTCAATGACTTTGGATTGGAGCAGGTGTCGAAATTGTTTGACGCGATTTGCGTGGCTGCGGGGAAGCCGCGGCCGCGTTGACCTGACTCCTGACTACTGCTTGATACGAAGTTTCTGCCCGATTTGGATGACGGGATCTCTTGACCATCCATTCCACGCGTAGAGGTCTAGCAGGCTCACTTTGTATTTCCTGGCGATTACGCTGGGACTTTCGCCGCGCTTTACGACGTGAATGATCTCTTTTGGAGCCGTGACGGGCGATGCTGTTTTCTTCTCTTCGACCACTGTAGCTGGGTTTTGGACGTAGAGTACGTCGCCGATGTGGACGATGGAAGACTTAGTCAGTCCATTCCAGCCCCGTAAATCGGCAACGGCAACGCGATAGCGGCTGGCGATGAGTGCGGGATTCTCACCCTGTTTTACGGTGTGCGTGCCTGTGCTTCCGAATGCGATCTTCGGAGCTGCAGCAGGTGTCACTACGGAAGATGCGCCATATATTTTTAGTTTGTCGCCTGCACGGATTGTTGAGCGCAGGGTCAGGTCGTTCCAAACGAGGAGATTGTCGAGCGCGACGCTGCGACTCCGGGCAATCTTTTCGAGGTAGTCTCCGACTTTGACGACGTAAACGGTAAGGACGCCGGTGGGAGTGGAAACTTTTGGAGGCACGGGAATCGGCGTTTCGGGCAGTGACGCGGTGGTGGTCGCGGGTTTCGACACGTAGAGCCTGTCGCCGATATGAATTCGGGTCTGCCCGCCCATCGTATTCCAGGTTTGCAGCTGCTTGACGGTCGCGCCGTTTCGGGATGCGATTCTGGATAGGCTGTCGCCTTGGCGCACGGTGTATATTTTACGACCGCCGGAGGTTGACGCGCTGGCGACGTTTGATACACCCATACGCCCGGGGATGACGAGTCGCTGATTGATTTGGAGACGGCGCGGCGAGCTGATTCTGTTGGTGCGCATCAGTTCGTCTGAGGAAACCTGATAAAGCGAAGCGATTTCGGACAGCGTTTCGCCGCGACGGACAACATGGGTATCGGGGCGAAGCTTGGGCATGGTTGCCAGAGCAGCCTGCACGCGCGCAAGGGCATCGACGGGTACATAGATATCAGTCGTTCGGTTCGGAGGGGTGTATCCGTATAGAAACTGCGCGTTGAGATCCTGGAGCGTCCCGACGGGCAGCCCCCCGGCTTTTTCGAGGTCGCCGATCATGTATGCACCGGTAATCTGAACTGTTTTGCTATTCTCCGCGGGAGCCGGGTTGTAGGTGAAGCCGTAGCGTCCGGGATTGTTCGCAATGATCGCCGAAGCGAGTAGTTTTGCGTAGAATTTTTTAGTCTCTATGGGAATTTTACGGGAAGCCGGGGGGGTTTCGAGGAGCTGCCACAAATCGCGCTGACCGCCGTTCATCGCAATTGCGCGTTCGATTCCGTTTTCACCCCGGTTGTAGGCCGAGACAGCGAGCGGCCAGTTTTCGTCGAAGAGTTCGTAGAGCTTGGACAGGTATTGAATGGCTGCATGCGTTGATTTTTTCCAGTCGTAGCGTTGGTCCATGTAGCTGTCGTGTTCGAGGCCGAATCGCTCTCCTGTGCTGGGCATAAACTGCCACATGCCGCCGGCCCCTACGCGGGAGTTGATGCGGGGGGTGAATTGACTTTCGACCATGGCGAGCCAAACAAGATCCTGGGGGAGTCCCGCTTTACGAAATTCCTCCCTTATATAAGGTAAGTACTTTGCGCTACGATTCAGGCCTGCCTGGAAACTTTTGGGGTAGGTGGCTTGAATGTGCCTAATTTCGGTAAGGACGCGATCATTGATGGGGTCGGGATATTCCAGCTCAGAGCGCAGCGCCAGTTTCCCGATTTCCTCAATCGGAATGTTCTTTGGGGAGGTTTCGTAGAGACGCGCGATCTTTGTCGTTTCGTTCAGGATTTTGCTGAATTCATTGCGCAGCTGATAGAAGACTGAGGGATCGAGATCTGATTCCAGCAGCAGCTCCATCATGGTGTTGTACTGCGCGTAGGCCGTTTCTTTGTCGCCATCAGCTTGCGCCTTGTTTGCAATTTCGAAAGCGTTCATTGCTTCTTCGAGTAACTGGGCGGCGTTTGCAGGGGTTGTGGGTTCGAGATCGCGCGTACCAATTTCTGGAATGGGGACGGGCTCGAACTGGTAGACCTGCTGGCCGTCCGCCATGCGATTCTCGCTGCCGGAGGTGGCACACCCGCTCAGGACTGCGAATGTGGCAAGCATAGCTGTATAGCAAAGAAAATAACGAAACCGCACGTGATGACTCCCCCTGAACGAAACGGGCTTCCTGAAATTCAGGCAACTATACCATACCAGAGTGCGGAACGAAAAACGGCTCCATGTGGATTTTGCCGTCGGACACTGTGCGTATTGGGGCGATTCTTGCCCGCATATGCCTGCAAACGCTACAATAGCCCTTTTCTACAGAGGGATCTGCACAGGTATGGCTTCGAATGCTGGATATGTGAATTATTTTGAGACGCTGGGATTGGCGGATGGCGCGAATCCGGGCGAGGCGCGCAAGGTGTATAAGCGCATGATGAAGAAGCTCGTGCAGGATATCGCTCGTACTGAGATTACACCTGACAAACGCTCGGCATTTATTCTGGACGTGGCGCGATTGAACGCGGCGTGTTTCGTACTCAAGGACAAGGATCGGCGGGAGATTTACTGGGCGGAACGGGAAGCGCTGATTGCGATGGAGGCGGAATGGTGCGCGCTGGATGAATCGGATACTGAGGCTCATGAGAAGATTCGGGGTAATTTTGATTCGCGGGTTCGATCATTTCTGTCCAAGTATGTTGAGGAAATGACGCTGACGGCGGGTCAGGACAGGGAAATTCTTGAGGCGAGCCACTGGGACGAGGCGCATGCGCGATACGCAACGTCATTGCTTCGATACTACCGTCAACATTTGTACAACGATATTCTCGAACGACTTCCGTATCACGAAGTTACGAAGCCGAAGATTGATTGGGTTGAACGGCAGTCTACAGTTGTGGAATTGCTCGGAGGTTTGTGCTGATTATGGCTCGTGCAGCGGCTAAAGAGGAAAAAAATGTCGATATGGATCTTACCGCAAAGGCCATTGCCAAGGCGGTTGCAGACGGTGACATTGTCAATTTCAAGGCTTTATTTGGTGCGATTTCGCCTATTCGACAATGGACGACGGAGATGCTGGAATCCGAGAAGTACTCCTATTTTCGGCCCGACGCTGAACAGGAAGGTAATCAGATTTTTAAGGATGCGCATCGCCTGGTAAAGGAAATGTTCACCTGGAAATTTATTACGCAGGAACTTGAGGCACATCGCCCGGCACAACTGCCTTCGGAATTGCTGCTTCCGCTTGCGGACAATGCAATTCGGGAATCGCGATTTACTTCGGCAGCGCAGGCATATGAACTTTTGCGTATTCGGCGGAAGATGCAGACGGCTTTTTTTGAGGAGGCGGACAAGGCGCTTGCCGCGGACGACATACCGCGCGCGGTGCAGGGGTACCGGGTTGCGATTGGTCTGGCATATGACTACGCGGCATTTCCTGAGCCTTTGCCGAAAGTAGCGAACTATCAGACCGGCGCGCTGCTCGTGCATGGTCGTTACCCGCGCTCTCCAGAAGACTGCATCGCGGTTCAGCCGGAGGAGGCGCACACGAATATTGCTCTCGGCTTTTTGCTGGGCGACGATGAAGCAACCGCGCGTTTGACAGAGCCTCCGCTGGACAAGCGTCTTACCTTCCTAAAGGAACTGGTGTTGCGAATCGATCCGCAATGGGACACTTTCGTAGAGCGGTACAAAAAAGCGTGCAGCCTGGTGACTGAGTTTGCAGAACGCATGAGCCACCAGAGTGCGACGCTCGCCGATGAGATTGAGGAGCAGCAGGGGCACAATCCAGAGGAGATTATGGAGACGCTGCTGGGTCGAAAGATCGAGAACGGCGTCTGGTGGCAGTACCTGAAGGATCTGGCATACGAGCATCCAGCAGGCGTATTGTTTATTGCCCGCCAACGCTTCGGCGAGCATGAGGTCCTGATGCCGCGGCTTTTGGAGGGCTCGTCCGTACCCGCAAAGCTGGGTCTGACTCAGGACTCCCCCACTCCGGCGTAACACACAGCAGCGAAAAAAGCGCCCGTCAATCAGACAGGATTCTCATGGCATTACGTTTTGACATTCATTTGCATACGTCGCGGTATTCGGGGGACAGTGAGATTGATCCTTTCAAGCTGGTGGGACAGGCGGCAGATCGCGGGCTGCACGGGGTCGTAATTACGGAACATCATCATGCCTGGCCGCAGGAAGAACTTGATGAACTGCTCGCGGCGGCGGATGTGCCGGGCTTCGTACTGTTGGCGGGCTTTGAGTATACGTCTTCGCATGGGGATGTCCTGATTTATGGATTGAATCAGGAGCAGTGCGAGGCGTTCGTGCCGCGAAAGATGTCCCCGGGAGAAGCAATCTCGCTGGCAAAGGAGTGGGACGCGGTATGTGTTGCGGCACATCCGACGCGCGATGGTCTGGGATACGATGACCGTATAATCGATCTTCCGCTGGCGGCGATGGAAGTACAAAGCTGCAACCTGAACATCAACGAACAGCGGCTTGGAATCAAGCTGGCGAGTCAATTGGAAATGCCGTGCACGGCGAGTAGCGACGCGCATCGGCTGGAGGATGTCGGGAAATACTGGACCGAGTTCACGGTGCCTGTACAGACGACGAAAGATTTCAAAAGCGCGTTAAAATGGGGCTCATTTCGTCCAAAGACATCGTCAGCGTCGTGAAGAAATGCAGCGATTCGTAAATCGATTCTGAAAACATGCTATAGTAGTCTGTAGTTCATAACTGTTTTCTTGAAAGGATCTTTCGCAGTGGAAGAGGAAACGCCATCACCGCAGGAAGCCATCGAGGCTGAACGCGAGGAAGAAGCGCAGAATCTGAAGCGTGAGATCTTTGACTTTGCGAAACTGGTCGTATGGTTTCTGATCATTTTTCTGGGTTTGAAATATTTCGTGGTGGAGGGGTATGAGGTGCAGGGCGAGTCGATGGAGCCGAATCTTTCGACGAACGACCGCATCCTGGTTTTCAAGTTGCCTCATCATCTCAGCAGCATTGGTTTGTTCTCTTCCCATACCGCCTTTGACGAAGGCGACATCATCGTATTCAAAAGTCCAGACACGCAGGACAAACGATACGTCAAGCGCATCATCGGTATGGGGCCGAAGACGGAATCGGGAACGGTGGACGCAAATACGCGCGCAACGGATACGGTTTGGGTGGAGTTCGACGAGGGAAAAGTCTACGTGAACAATCACATTGTTGATGAAGCGTATCTGTCAGATCGCGATCGGGAATCGCACGACCATCATGAACTCGAACTGGGCCC
This sequence comes from Candidatus Hydrogenedentota bacterium, assembly GCA_012965445.1. The sequence continues at coordinate 11,258 of DTSJ01000060.1, read as the reverse complement.
GGGCGAATATTATGTTCTGGGGGACAACCGCTCCGTGAGCAAGGACAGTCGCTCATTTGATGCGATCGAGGATGAGGCTATAATAGGACGAGCGGTGATACGATTCTGGCCGCCGAGCAAGTTTTCGCTGATTCGATGAAGACGCTCATTCTGGCGGATGTCCACCTGAAAGTCAGTGATGAGGGCGAGCAGACACGCGTGGAATTCGTCCGCTTTTTGCGGGGAATCGACTGCGGAGAATTCGAGCGCATCGTCATCCTGGGTGACCTCTTTGATTTCTGGTTTGAGTACAAGCAGGTAATATTTTCAGGGCATTTCGAAGTATTGTGCGCCTTGCACGAGCTTGACCGGGCTGGTGTAAAACTTGATCTGATTTGCGGGAACCATGATTTCTGGGCTGGTCGCTTTTTGAGAGAGCATCTCAATATAACGATTCATAGCGACGAGTTTCGCTTAACGCTCGGAGATCAAAAAATCCTGTTTGTACACGGAGACGGGATCAATTCGCGAGACTGGCCGTATCGGGTGTACAAGAAATTTGCGCGTTCTTCGCTGGTGGTGGGTGCTTTCCGGTTGATACATCCTGATTGGGCCATGAGAATTGCGCAGGGGATTTCCCATGGTAGCCGCACCCTGTTTGTACCAGACGATCCGAGCGACAGCGACGAAATTCAGGCGATACGCGACTTCGCAGAAGCAGAGCTGATGCAGGAAGATGTGGATGTTGTCATTTGCGGACATTCCCATTACCTGGAAGAAGTTGAATTCGGTTCGGGACTATACATCAATACCGGCGACTGGATGGAGAAGCGGACGTATCTGGTCTGGAATAATGGAACATTTGCGCGCGAGTATTATGAGGATAACGTTTAACGGCAGGAGATGCCCGCGCACTACTGCATATCTCTGAAGAAATATCCGCCTGCGAAGCCGAGAACCGCTACGGCAAATGTTACGAGCAGCCATAGCAGTTTCAAGCCTTGTTTTCTTCGGAATACGCGCCAGCGCTGGAGGACCAGCGTGACTGGACTCGGACTGATATTGGCGGCGATGGCGGTGATATTGTCTTTTCCGCCGTTCTCGTTGGCCATTTCAATGAGATGGTGGACGATGGAGGCGGCCGTTCCGCCGCGGGCAAACTCAGTAACGATATCGTCATCCTTGACCATATTGATAAGCCCGTCCGAACACACAAGAATCCAGTCTCCAGGCACGACATGCCAGACGTAACCGTCAACTTCAACGTCTTCGCAGGTACCAACGCTCCGTGTGACAACATTGCGGCGGGCATCGACTTCGGCTTCGGATTTGGACATCAGCCCCATCTTGACCTGCTCATCTACCCAGGAGTGATCTTCGGTGCGTGTCAAAATGTCGGAATCACGTATGTGGTAGACCCGGGAGTCTCCGACATTGGAGATATGGATCTTGCGAGGCGAAACGAGCGCGGTTACAAGTGTTGTCCCCATGGGCTTACCGCCAGTGTTCATGTCTTTGTTCGTTTGAAAGACGCTTGCGTTCGCCATTTTTACGTAGCGCTCGAGAAGTTCGAGAAGCGAACCATCGGAATCGCCTTCGGCGTCTGGCTGCGGAACTGTTTCTTTTGTGACATCCTTTACGATTGACACTGCCAGCTTGCTCGCGATTTCGCCGCCCATGTGTCCGCCAAGCCCGTCTGCAACAACAAGAAGTGCGCCGTCGTCGAAGAGCTGGTTTTCAGGAGAATCCTTGAGAAAAATGCCGAAGGAGTCTTCGTTTTCCTTTTTGCGTCGTCCGATATCGGACGCGGCGGCAATATCTAAGCGCATAATCCCCTCACCCATTTGAGTCAAAAATATCAGATCGCATGATCAAAAGCAACCAAAATGCTCTATATTAGAGCTTGATTAGTTGTTGGATTCCCTATAAGATCGGTTAGTCTTGCATGGACCTTGATGGGGAGTGCCGTCTAGCCACGGGGCTTGAATTCCGGCGTGATGCAGATTGGCAATGTGTCGTCTTCGTCGCGCAATCTGAAATAAGGGCGGCAAACGAGAATGATGGATCGATACAGTTTCGGCACATATCTGTTGGATGAACACAATCAAGAAGCGTTCACGATGTGTCATGATATTGCTAATTTGCAGTTTGAGTGCGATCAGCCGATACTGTTAATCGGGGACACCGGAACAGGGAAAACGCACCTGCTGTACTCGATTATTGGTCGATTGCGGACCTCTTCCGCGCGGGCAGGAATCGCTTATGTTACGGCGACGAAATTTCCTGACGAAGTGAGTGATCTTGTGGCTCATCCTGAACCTGTGATCGGAGCGCCCAAGGCGGTGCTCTTGGTTGATCAGCTTGAATCTTTCGACACGAATCTTGAGATACTGGAAAGCGTTGTTCATCTGTTTCTGGACAACGGGCATTCGGTAGTGTGCGCCACGAATGTACATCCTGCCCGATTGCAGCATCTGCCTGACGGGTTATCGCAAATTCTGGACAATGGGCATCAGGTGTCGATACTGCCGCAGGATTCGCCGACGCGTTTAGAATTGCTCAAGAGTACGATTCGCGAAGAGCATGAACAAGTCATCGCACGTCTCGAGGAAGACGTGTCTGAATTAAGGAATTTCCTGACGACGACATCCGAGTCGCTCGGTTCCGAAGAAGGGGGCGACGACGATTCGCTGTTATTGAGTATGCGCAAGGAACTAGAGGTCACTCGGGCCGAGCTTGAACTGGCCGAGGCAAGTGTTCATGCGCCTAGTCCGAATTCGTTTCAGCCGGAAACACCATCGCTTTCGGCGCAGTATACGGATAGTTTAAACGAACTTCAGGAGGAACTTGAGCGACTCCGTGCGGAAAACGCACTGAGTGCGGTAGCGGTGAAGGAATCCTGGAAGCTGCGAGAGCGTATCGAAAGGCTTGAAACCGAACGAGATGGATTACAAGAGAAGCTGGAGCAGGGTCATACAGAACGTCTGCAGAACACGGAAGATCCTCTGACGGGCGTCGAGGCGCAGGAGGAAGCGCGTTTGCTGCTGGGGCGCGCAGAGGCACTGATCGAAGTGATGCGCCGCAATCGGGACGAATTCGCGGAGTCCCAAACGCTGCACGCGAAGCAGATGGAAGAGATTCAGGAACTTGAGGTAATTTTCGGTGAATATGAAAAGCCTGAGAATAATGTGCAGGGAGATCAGGCGTCTCGAGGTGAGCTGGAGGAGCAGTGGAACTCGAGGCTTGCGAGTGCAGAGGCGGAACGCGATGATCTGGCAGAGCGCCTTTTGAGCCGTCAGGAAACGCTGGATTCGATGCAGAAGGAGTTCGTCGATCTAAAGAAAGTTGTTGAAGAGGCCGAAGGGCAGCTGGCGGGGAAAACGGAGGCGCTTGTAGCGTTGGATTTGGCGCTTGAAGAAAAGGAAAAAGAGTCAACCGACGCATTGATCGCGTTGAATCGCCAGATCGCACAGTACGACACGCGGATTGCGAACCTGGAGTCATCAGCAAAAGCGCGTCGGCAAAATGAAGCATTCCTCGAAGGTGAACTACTCAAATTGCAGACGACAATCCGTGAGGCTGGCGGCTTCGTTGGGGGTCTTCTCGAAGTTTGTGCGAATAACGACGAGGATGAAAACACTTTGCTTGCTGATTCCGGTGTGGATTCGTCGCTACTCGATACGCTGGAAGGCGCGCAGATGCTGGAGCGGATGGATTTGGAGGAGATTGAACCTGTTCCGACATCGAACCTTACGGTAGAAGTTTCGCGTGATACGACCGCGGTATCACGTCACGTTGAGGGGTTGAAGGACAATCTGGACGCGCTGGCTGAGGGCCGATCAGAATCCGGGCCTGACGATACGCCGGAATCGAATACCGGGTAGTTCCCCGAATACGACTTATTCCGCTTCTTTTGCCATGCCGAGGGTATTGTCCAGTTCGCGCAGAAAAGCAAACACTCTTTCGAGATTTATCTCGTCAATCTGCGAGAACTGAACCCCAATTGTGTAACCCTTTGCAGATTCCTTCTGCTTTACCCAGCGAACCTCGCCTTCACCTTCAATGTGGGTGCCGTCGAACAAGTTAATCCTGAAAGGAAATAACTGACTCGCGGTTGCGGGAGGCTTGATGAAGAATGCGGCACCTTCCTCGCTGAGATCAAGTACGCGCCCCTGAATCTGCTTGCTGCTGACGACCCAATCGTCGCTTCCTTCAGCCTTTTCCCTGAATTCTAACGTAAGGACTACTTTGCAGGAGTGACGAATCGCCCGCCTGGCCTTCCGTTTCTGCTGTTTAGGTTCGAGCGATTTCCCATGCAGTTTCAGGAGATCGCGATCCGTCTGCCGGCGCGAATTGTGTCTTCTTTCTTCCACGTATATTCCTCTCGAATTCTGGTCGGCGGTGCAAGCAGGATACTGTCAGCCCACTCATTGTACTACCCTTGAGGCGCTCGTACAATATAGGGGATATCGTTTTACGGGAATGTCTCGCTCGCATGGGAAATGAGCGGACTTGTGCATTCTTGGAGTAATTCCTCATAATGGTCGGTGTAGCAGTCTGTGTAACCTAGGAGATGTTGTGGCGGGTCAAACGATATTGATTACGGGGGGAGCGGGTTTCGTCGGTTCCAATATTGCACTGGGCCTTAAGCAGCACTATGCCTCGGCGCACGTGGTCGCGCTGGACAACCTGAAGCGACGGGGTTCGGAACTCAATCTTGAACGCCTGAAATCTGGTGGAGTCGAGTTTGTTCACGGCGACATCCGTCAGTCAGCGGATCTCGAAGAGGTGGGTGGGATCGATTTGCTGATCGAATGCAGCGCGGAACCCTCGGTGCTGGCGGGCTACGATTCTTCGCCCCGATACGTCATCGACACGAATCTCGGTGGGACGATCAACTGCCTGGAACTGGCTCGGAAACACAGCGCCGGCGTCATCTTCCTTTCATCGAGCCGGGTCTATCCAATCAAAACGCTGAACACGCTGGAGTTGGTTGAAAACGAGACGCGCCTGGAACTTGCGCCGAAACAAAGCATCGCTGGGGTAAGCGCACAGGGGATTTCGGAACAGTGTTCCCTCACAGGGGCGCGCTCAATGTATGGTGCGTCGAAACTGTGTTCCGAACTGATTCTTCAGGAATACGTGGAGATGTATGACATGCCCGGCCTCATCAATCGCTGCGGGGTATTGACGGGACCATGGCAGATGGGTAAAGTTGATCAAGGGGTCGTCGTGCTGTGGGCGGCGCGCCATCTTTACGGAGGTGCGCTGTCTTATATTGGATACGGCGGAGAAGGGAAACAGGTTCGCGATATTCTTCATGTGAACGATCTGCTGAATCTCCTGATCTATCAGATTGATAATCTGGATTCGGTGAGTGGAGAACTGTTTAACGTCGGCGGCGGTCGCGATATAAGTATCTCCTTGCAGGAACTAACCACGCTGTGTGAGAAACATACGGGGAATTCGATTGAAATCGATTCCGTTGGCGAGACACGTGACGCGGATATCCCGCTGTATATTACGGACAATGCGTACGCGACCGAATCGACGGGTTGGCGACCACAGATCTCACCGGATAAAATTGTTGAGGAAATCGTGGAGTGGCTGCGCGAGCACGAATTCGTGCTTCGGCCTATATTAGGGTAACTGGATTCAGACGATGAACAAAGCGTCCGCGATTCTTGCGATACTGCTCGTGATAGCGATTATGGGCGTTCCGACAGCTTACCTCTCGGGCAGAAACACTTCTTCGACTGAGCTCGAAACGAAATATGACAGCGTGTTGGAAGAGATGCGCCTGGAACATGCAACCGCCTCAGCAGAACTCGAAGCGTCTCTCGCACGAGTACAGATGGACTGGGAGCTAAAGCACGCGCGACTTCAATCAAGCTTGCGCGAAGCTCTGCTGAATACGGGTGTCACTTTGGAAACACTGAACACGGAGCACCAACCAGATGAAGTGGTGGAAACGGTCGATACCTTTATCTCGCAGGAGACCTACGGGTTTTTGAAAGTGGGGATGAGATATGAGGATGTGGTCGCGATTCTGGGGCGCGAAGGCGAGAACAGGCTGAACATGATGGACGCGGACGGCAGTGGCATAAGTTCGTATGTATGGCACTGGATCAATGATGAGGATATCGAAGTGCGCCTGACGGTAACTTTCGAAGATCTGAAATTGTCTAAAAAACATTATCCGGCGTTTAAGCTCCAGCGCGCGACGCGCGACATGACTATGGAAATGCCACGAATAATCCGGTAATCTGTGGATCTATGGTCAGTATCGCAATATTCGTTCAGGACACTATCCAACGGCTTACGTTGAAAACCCTTCTGGAAGCAGAGGGATACCGGATCACCGAGGCCCCCGAAGATGCCCAGGTAATGTTCACCGACGCGGAAACCTGGCGCGACCTCAATCTGTCTGATGCTCCGACCATTCTGATTGCGTCGGTTTCTGAAATCCCCACAGCGATCGAGGCGATGGTGGCGGGAGCTTGGGGCTATATCTTTGTTCCGTTTATTTCGCGTGAAGCTGCTCTAGCAGTCTCTCGCGCTCTTGGAGGGAATGCTCCGAATGACTTGCAGCCAGTGCAGGCGGATCTGCGTACGATGGAATCGGTGGAGTTCGAGCATATCGCGCTGGCGTTGCGGTTATGCCATGGAAACCAGGCGAAAGCTGCGCGGGCACTCAACATTGGGCGAAATACACTCTGGCGAAAGCTGAAGAAAATGGAGCAGAGCAACCCGAATGAGTAATTTGGGATGGCATAGCCTGGGTACATCGTTCGATTGTAAGTGCGGACATTCCCACTCTCTTCCAATCAAGGAGGTGTATCAGGGAGCAGACGCTGCGCAAAGGCTCGCAGATTTCGCGAAGGAACAATGCGGGAAAACGTGCCTGCTGGTCAGTGATGAAAATACACACGCGGCAGGTGGTGAGGATGTCGATCGAGCCCTGACGGATATCGGGAAGGAGGTGCGTCATCAACTGTATGGCAGCGCCATTTTTGAGGCTACCGAATCACTCGGTGATGACGTAGTCGTTTCTTCCGCCGTTTGCGACTTCATCGTCGCGGTCGGTGCTGGAACGATTTGTGACCTGGCGAAATATGCTGGCGATAAATTGGACATCCCGGTATTGCTGTATGGCACTGCCGCCTCGATGAATGGATATACTTCGGCAATAACTGCGCTGAAAGTGCGGGGCCTGAAACGAACGCTGCCGTGCAAGCCTGCGACAGCAGTATTCTGCAACCCGGAACACGCCGCGACGGCCCCGACGCGCATGACTGCGGCGGGCGTGGCGGATTTTCTATCGAAGTGTTCGTCCTCGACGGACTGGCGGGCAGCCCATTTGCTGCAGGGAGTGTACTTTTGTGATCGACCGCGTGAGTTTTTCGAGGGTACGCAGGACCTGATTCTGGAATCGGCGCCGAAAGTACCCTCAGGCGATCCGGTGGCTATCGGGAATGTGATGGAAGCCTTGTTACTGTCAGGATGCTCGATGGTGATCGCTGGATCATCTTCTCCCGCCTCCGGGGGCGAACATCTGCTGTCGCATTATCTGGATATGAAATCGTCACTGTACGATTTACCGAATGACTTTCACGGGACGCAAGTGGGCGTGGGTACAGTGCATTGTTTGGGGCTGTGGGAAAAAATACTCGCGCTGGAGCCAGGCGAAATCGATATTGATACGCTGAGTGACCGTCAGATAGATGACGCTAAAGTTCAAAAATACATCGATGACGACTGGGGGCCTGTTGCGCAGGAAGTGCAGGTGCAGTGGGATGCAAAAAAGATGAGCCCGGAGGAGTTGCGTAGATTCCTGGAGAAATTTAGAGACATGCTTCCTCTGCTCAAACGGGAGTTGCCTGTCGATTTACTACCGGCGTCTGTCGTCGCCAAAGCGATTCAAGATTCCGGCGGCCCGGTCACGCCTGAAGGTCTTACAATGCCCGCGGAAGAGTACGAGAATGCGTTGAAGCGGGCGCGATATATTCGGAATCGATTCACGGTGCTGGACTTGGCTGCGGACCTGGGGCTGTAATACAGAGGAATCGTGAATAAATCCACAAGGGATAGGGACACATGATAGTATCCTTGTTCGCATCTGAATACGAGACTCACTCTATGAATTTTCTGCGCACCATACGACGATTTCCGTTGCTTACGATAATATTTTGCGCATTCCCCGTGATAGCGCAGGATACGGCGGACACGGTCGAGATTGTTTCGGAATCAGCTGTCATCACGTTCTCGCTGAACGGCGCTTATCCCATCGGCTGGGATATCGTTGACCCGGAATTCGTCCAGGAAGGCGAGTCGGTCCCTCTAATCTACAAAGATGGCGGCCCTGATTTTCCTTATCCGTTTCGGTTGATTCTGGATGGTCCGGATGGGGAGCTTACGGGTTTCGCGAACACCACCAAATATTCATACGAACTAGTAGATACGGAAGGATCGGGTGTTCGACATATTTTCACGTCGCCCATTCATTCGTCGGGATTGCTGATTACAAAAAAATTCGAGCTAACCAGCCGTTTCCACGCAACACTCGAAATAGACTTGACCAACACCATGTCCACCTCGACACTCGGTATCGAAGAACCTGCAATCACGCTGGGAGCTGGACTGGGAAGCATACCAAAATCCATTGGTGGTCTGGGCGACAGTATGTATTCCTATGTTGAGGCAGTCGGGTATGGAAACGGCAACCTCACTCCATTTGAGCTTTCGAAGGAAGAAACTGAAATTCAGTACCCGGAAGACGAGTCTACCTTCGATTGGATTGGTGTTCACAATCGATACTATCTGATGGCGGTCGCTACAAATGCTATCGAATTCACATCCGCCCGCATCTCTGTTCCCGACGAAATCTTAGGTCAACTCGAATTCCCCGATGAGGCAATCCAGTATTTTCCGGAAATCGAATTGGGTATGAACTTGGCTGGCATCGTGGAAGCGACTATATCACTCTTGGCAAGCCTCGAAATCTATGCGGGGCCAAAGGACCGGGCATCCCTCAGGAAATCGTTTAACGAAGTTGACTACGACCTAGACTCCGTCATGTATTCCAGTCTGCCGAACTGGATGCGCTGGATTACTTTCAAGCTTGGTGCGCTTCTGAACGCTATCAACGGCATCGTTCATGTGTGGTGGGTGACGCTGCTGGTGCTGGTGGTAATTGTTCGACTCTTGCTGTTCCCCGTCGCGCAGAAAGCGATCAAGATGAACGAGCAGATGCTTGCGGACCAGGCGAAGTTGAAACCGCACATCGACGCTCTCAAGGAGAAGCACAACGACCCGAACGTGCAGTATCAGAAGACGATGGCGCTCTATAAAGAACACGGAATCAATCCGATGGCGCCAATGCTCGGCTGTTTGCCGGTGCTTCTTCAGCTTCCAATTCTTATCGCCATCTTTAACCTGCTCGGACAGGAAGTGAAGATGCAGGGTGCGACGTTTCTGTGGGTCAAGGATCTCTCTATTCCGGATCAGTTGTTCGAGCTGCCGTTTGTGCTCCCCTATTTCGGTGGCTATTTCAATCTTCTTCCGCTGCTGATGTCGGTCACGATGGTACTGACGACCAACATGGGAACGACCGCAGAGGGCGACCAGAAAAAGACCCAAATGCGTTCGATGACGATTCTTGCCTTCGTCTTTTTCGCACTGTTCTATTCGTTTCCTGCTGGACTTGTCCTCTACTGGATGATGTCCAACATCGGTCAGTACATCCAGCAGGAAGTCATGGCGCGACGGATGAGATAACGACGGCTACTCCTTCACGCGTTTGTCCGAGTCCCGCTTCGCTTCGCTAAAAACACCGCGCGACATCGTCGACGTCTCGTGTTTCAAACGCTGTTCGTATACTTTCGAGCGTACGCTATGCGCCTCTGAGGAATCCGGAACCGCCACGATGGCCCAGTCCGCCCAATGACATGCCATGCGGAAGTTCCCTGCATCGCAAAGTACTTCCGCGCGCATCAGCACAGACTCGATTCCGCCCGCCAATTCGACAATTTCACGCCCCTGCTCGGCGTGCGAGGCGGGTTTCAGTTCACTCGGAATGCCGGAATACCAACCCGCCAGACATCGATGCACGGTACGCACGATAAATTCTGGTTCGTCGTAAATCGGCTGCAAATACGGCAATGCGCTGAGCGTATCCGGCGGTTTTACCGCGTGTATGATTTCGTTGATTGGAGCACCTTCGTTCAGAAGCGCGAGCGTCTGCACGTATAGACTTTCCAGATACGCAGCGCAGTTGGTCAGTACTTCGCGTACGCGATCCGCGCCGTAGACCGGAACTCCATGCCCCGGACACAGCACCTCGGCGTTGAGCGTTTCCATCTGTCGCAAAGCGGTGGCCCACTCCTTCACATAGCGCTGCACCTTCTGCGGATTGCCTGCGTTCGGCGCTGCCCAGATAAACAAGTCGCCGGTACACAGTACTTTCTCCGACGGAATGAACACCCACGTGTGATCGTCCGTTTCACCTTTTGCGTGATTAAGTTGAAACTCTATTCCCTCTACCGAAACCGTTTTGGATGTCGAGTAAGTTTCCGTGGGATAAATAGGATCGACGGGCCATTCAATCGGCTGGCCAAATTGACGTTCGTTGATGACGCTGTTGTACCCGGCCGTTTCGATATACCGATCCATGCGAAAGCACACCGATTCATGTCCGATGATCGCTGGCGCATTCCATCCCTTTGTGTCGGCCTCTTCGAGGAAGGGAGGTAACCCATACGCGTGGTCCACATGTCCGTGTGTATAGATTGCCGTGTGGATACGGCTCTGTGTTTCAGTGCGGATCTTTTCGAAGCTGCGCGCATTCGCCACCGGGTGAAACGAACCCGTGTCGATCAGTACGGCGCAAGCGCCTGTTTTCACGACGGTGATGTTCGAGAAATTTTTGTAAAAAGCGACCGAGGTAGAAACGGGTTCGACGCAGTCCAAAGTAGCGAAGGGATGATGCTCCTTCTCGTGCGTAGACGTTACGCCGTTCCATAAGTCGTCAGACAATTGCTGCAGCGAAGCCATCGGGATTCCTTTGAGTGAATTCGTTCGGTTTCATGCTTCGGTCGAGTCTAGCAGAAGTTCGAGGTCTATATATATTAATAATTATACTAAAAATGAGCTATTCTCATTATTTTTTCGCTACAAACCACAATTTGTAGTAAAAAACATCCGTTGAAACACAGTATTTTGCTGCCTCTTTGTCTTCGAGATCAGCTTCCTCTTCCTTCTCGGCAGGTAATTCAAGCTGC
>DTSJ01000059.1 GCA_012965445.1 Candidatus Hydrogenedentota bacterium | reverse complement strand
TCACAATTCTTGAGACAAAAACGGGCGAGGAAGGACTCGCACTGGCCCGTGAAGAATCTCCCATGTGTATTCTTCTGGACTACCGTCTGTCCGATATCACCGGGCTCGAATTCATCAGCAAGTTCTCGGCCTACCCCGACGCAAACTACACCGCTATCGTAATGCTCACCGGGCAAGGCGACGAGGTGGTTGCAGTTACAGCACTGAAAGGCGGCGCCATGGACTACCTCGTCAAGGAACACCTCACGGCTGGCGCATTGTGTCGGGCCATTTCGAACGCGGTGGAAAAAGTCCAGATGCGGCGCGAAATGCAGAAACGACACGAGAACCTCGTTCGCGAATCAATTACCGACGAATTGACCTCCCTCCACAATCGACGCTATACAATGGTGCGACTGACCGAGGAAATGGATCGCTCCAAGCGATATTCCACGCCACTCTCCATTCTCATGCTCGATCTGGATCACTTTAAGCAAGTGAACGACCAGTACGGCCATCTCGCGGGCGATGAAGTCCTCAAGAATTTCAGCAACATCCTCACCGACCTGTCCCGCACAACCGACGTTGTCGGGCGCTTCGGCGGCGAAGAATTCATCGTTGCCCTTACCGACACCCAGGAACACTACGCCCATCAGTATGCGGAGCGCATTTGCGAACTGCTCAAACTGTCGAAGCACAAGATCGGTCCCGAAAAGGAAATTCACGTTACATGCAGTATCGGCGTGGCCGCATATGCAGAATCGCTGTCCTCCGTCAGTGCCTTCATTGCACGTGCAGATTCAGCACTCTACAAAGCCAAGGCTCTGGGTCGCGATCAAGTCTGCCTGTGGCCCCACCTTGATAAAAAGGCGGCTGCCCCTGCCGCGCCGTCCACAGCGCACGAACGGTAGTCCTCCCGTTCGGTTTCAGCCGTCTTCCTATCGAAACCGAATCGAAAACAGATCCGCGTCTTTCATCCGCACATGCAGTCTTACAGGCTTACCCTGAAGCGACGATACGTCCGGAGTCCCGTTCCACGTCACCACCCGCTCCGTTTCATCCCCCAGAATCTCGTCGCATTGTCCGAATCCGTAGCCCGGAATCCGCGCGCCGTCTGCAGTCCGCAGTTCGAACAACAAACTGCCCGCTGCCGAGGTCGAAAAGTTAATCAGAAGTCGCTCTCCTGAAAAAGTAAACGCTTTCGTCGCCATCGACCCCCCCGAATAAGGAGCATGGACCGACACGAAACCATCTACGCGCATCACCATTCGCTGCAGATGGTGGCTCGTCTGGCCGTAATTCCGCTGAATGTAAAACGACATTTCCTCCGCGCCCGTAGGCACAACCCCCAGCGCCGGATAATTCGTCCGCGAACTCCAATTATTCAATCCGATACCCGGCCGCACGAACCCCTCCATGAATGTCCGATCATAGACACCGCCTCCCCGCGAAGTCATAAACACACTGTCCGAACAATCCCCCGAATAGTCCGCCTCCCCGCCAATTTCCTCAAACTTTGCCGGATCAACCACACGTCGACCCGGCATAAAACGCGCCGCGATCGCGATATATAAATCCGAATTCCGAAAATACGGATGCGTCTGGTTCGTATATAAATGTTCACGCGGCGAATCACCGTAAGACATTTCAACAGGCGCAGACCAGTTCACGAAATCAGAAGACGTTGATCGCGCTATCGAGCGGTACCCGTTGAACTCGCTCTCAGACCATACGCGGAAATAGCACACATACTGCCCCTCCTTCTCCGACCAGAAGCCAACATTCTGCGAATCGAAAGCACCCTCGGTAATTATCGCCGACTCGCTCGTTCGCTTCCAGTGAATGCCGTCCGCTGAAGCAAACGTCATCAGTCCGGTTTTACTCGTACCGGAAATCGCCTTGTAGCGGGTCTCCGCATCAGGATTCGCATCGATGAAAGGCGAAAAGTTATGCGATAGCGGCGCATGATCAGACAGAATAATGTTCGTGTCCTGCCCTTCGATTTTGACGATGCCAAGCTCCGGTTTCGTCCAGTGTACGCCGTCCGTACTTTCGGCATAGCAAGTCGTCTCAGCGTCGGAACCGTCCGCCCTCGCAATCGGAAGTCCGCGATAATACATCCAATACTTCCCCGCATCATGCAGCACCGTGACGTAACCCGCATATCGGCCTTCCCACGGATTATCGAATTCCAGCACAGTCTCGGCCTGCCCAGGCTCCCAAAGCTTTAGGCGCGCCACGTTCATCGTATCAATCAGATAGTCATCGACGAACAGCTCAGGCGCATCGCCTATCACGATCAAGCCATCATCTTCTCCAAAAACCGTTCCAACCGCAAACGTCCAAGCGGAGATAATTACGGAAACGCGAATCAGCTTCTGTCGCAGCAGCATAGTCTTTCCTCCGCTTCGTAGTCCTGCAATTACAGGTGGCTCGTCTCATTCACATAAATCAGCTCGGACTCAGCCCCGAGCATCAGCTCACTCACCGAGCAGTTCGCAAGCCGATAATGTATCCATGCCCCCATCGAATCATCAATCAGTTCCGCAAGGGCCAGTGCCAAAGCCGTTCCATGGCTCACCATCACAATCTGCTCACTCGGATGCCGTTCAGCGACCTCCCGAAAAGTCCGCACCACACGCGCCTGAACATCTCCCAAGGCCTCACCGCTCGGCGGACAGAACCCAGGTTCCCGCATCCCCTCAAGACTGAAACCCTCCTGCATTGAAATCTCGCTGTACTTCATGCCCTCCCACTCGCCCGCATCCCACTCCGCCAGATGCTCAAGTTTCTCTGGAGCAATCCCAAGCGATGCACCAATATGCCCAGCCGTCTCCCACGCACGACTCAACGGAGAAGCATAGACCGCAGCAGCCTCCGATGCCTTCTCCTTCAAATACGCCGCAACCTTCCGCGCCTGCTCATGACCAAACTCCGTCAGCGGATCATCAGTCGATCCCCCGACATAATCATTCAAATTCGCCGCCGTCTGACCATGCCGCACCAGAATAAAGTGTGTCGCTGTACCCATCACGATTCAGTCGCTCCGGGCTGCCGTACCCGCTCATCACGAATCAGCGACACTAGGAACGCGGAAACAACAAACGCGCCAACACCAAAAAGATAGACCGTATTCGTCTTTCCCGTTGCATCGAAAATAGCCGTCGCGATCAACGGTCCTCCCGCCGTGCCGAGCATAAACAGCGTATTCGATACGCCATATATAGATGCCATGTGAGTGCCTCCAAAACTCTTGAGAATGGCCGCCGGAAAAAGCGCGCTTCTACCCCCTCCTGCAAATCCGGCGATCACCGCAAACGAATACGCGGCCATCGACGAACTGGATACGACCAGCAGCGTCGTGCCTACAGCAGGGAGAAAATAACACAAGACGAATACCCGTCGGAAATCCAGTAACTCACCGAGCGGTCCAAAAACAAGAATTCCGAAACCAAGTCCGAAACTCAGCACGCTAAAGACCAGAGTTGCGTGGTCAGAGTCTCCCGTGTCTTTCGTAATGTACAGCACCAGCAGCGTATTAAAGATCGTAAAAATCATTCCCGTCAGCAGATCCCCCAGCGTCAGTCCCCAAAAACTCCGGGATTTCAACGCTTTCGTAAGGGTCAAATCGCGTTCCGAGTCATCCCCCTCCTGTTCTCCTTCGATCGTTTCCGCCTCGCTCAAATCATCCTCATCGGGAGGGCGAATCCATATGAACACTGGAATCAATGCCGTCAGCATAATCCCCGCCAGCACCGTAAACGCCCCCTGATGTCCCCGATTCTCAACGAGCGCCTGCGTGATCAGTGGAAACAGACCGCCCCCGATACCCAGCCCAAGCATCGAGATGCCCGTCGCAATCGGCGCATGCTTAACAAACCAGCGCCCAACGATAGTCGCAACGGGAATGTAAGTTGTCGAGATAATGCCCGTCGCGAGTATCCCAAGCACAATGTAGAATTGCGGAAGTGTCGTAACCTTTCCCAATCCAAATTCAGCCGCAGCAGCGACAACAATGCCCATAAACATGATCGGGCGCGATCCAAATTTATCGATCGCCTTCCCGCAGAATGGACTGAACAGGGCTGCTGATAGACCCCAAATCGTGATCCCCAAGGCATAGTCGTTCTCGGTCCATCCTGTGTCCGCAATGATGCTTTCAGCCAGAACCGCGATCGAGAAGAATCCCACGCCCGACGTGATCGTCAACGCCCAAACCGCCCCGAAAACAACCCACCAACCCTTCTTTCCGTCCAAAATACACTCTCCTTCACTGCCAGCCAAACCATAAGAGTATAAGATACAACGTATAAATACCAGTTCCACACTCAACCGAAACTTACTTACTCGAGATCCTCTTCCAACTGGATATAAATCACAAATCCCTGTACCCTATACCCGAATTTCTCAATCCATACCCCTCTCGACGAAATCCAATACCATGCCCGATAAATATATTGTCGCAATCGATCAAGGCACCACCAATGCGAAAGCCGCCGTCGTCGGAATAGACGGCACACTGATGGCCACCGCCGCTCACGCAATTCCCCTAATTCGCACAGAAGACGACGGCGTAGAACAGGACCCCAATGTCGTCTGGGATACCATCAAGCTAATCGTGGTTCAAGTCGTTCGCGAATCCCAAGTCCAAAAAGACGACATCGAAGCTGTCATCTGCATCACCCAATATTCCTCCATCATTCCCGTCGACGCCAACGGCATTCCCACCATGAACATGGTCACCCACATGGACGGACGCGCTACACGCGAAAAACTCAAGAAATATCCCGGCTTCAAACCCGATTCCCCGCTCAAGCAACTCAAATGGCTCCGTCGCACCGGCCTGCCCCCTCTGGATATGGGCCAGGATTCACTCTCGCACATGCGCCTCATAAAACACGCCTTCCCCGATGCCTACGCCCGCACCGCAACCTTCCTCGAACCCTCAGACTATCTGACCATGAAGTTTTCCGGACGGCGCACCGCGAACCAATGCACCTCCCTCATGATGCTCGGCCTCGACAACCGGAAACTCAACGTCACCGAATACGATCCCCAGTTAATAGCAAATTCCGGTATCGATTCCAATAAATGGCCCGAACTCGTTCCCGTAAACTCCGTCGTAGGCACCGTTCTCCCCAATGTCGCAGAAGAACTCGGCCTCTCCCCGGAAACCAAAATCATCTCCGGCGCAAACGACACCCAGGCAGGCGGTATCGCAACATCTACCTTCACTGGAAACCACGCCGCCATCAGCATCGGCACCACCAGCGTCATGATTACGCACCTGCACAAACGCAAAACGGATGTGTTCAAAGGAATGATGAGCATGCCCTCACCCGTTCCTGAAACCTTTCTCGTGCTCGCAGAAAACGGCCTCGCAGGAAAAGTGATCGAGTTCTTTCTCGAAAAACTCGTATACCCTAAAGACGGATTCGCTGACCACTCAGAAGAAGAAAAATTCGCCGCCCTCGACGATGTTCTCGCAGAAGTCCCAGCCGGCAGCAACGGAATTCTCTTCCTCCCCTGGCTATCCGGTGTCCAGGCCCCCGTCCCGGAACCCGCCATGCGCGGCGCCGTCATCAATCTCAACCTCGAAACCACCCGCGACGACATGGCAAGGGCCGCCATCGAAAGTCTCGCCCTAAATCTCCAATGGCTAAGGGGCGGCGTAGAAAAATTCGTGAAGCGCAGGTTCACCCATATCATCTTCTACGGCGGCGGCGCACGGTCCAGAGAATGCGCACAGATCATGGCGAATGTCTTCGGCATCCCCATTCATCAGGTCGAGGACCCCGACTACACCGTCGCGCGCGGCGGAGCGTACCTCGCCTTTCTCGGCCTCGGCATGATGTCTCTGGAAGACATCGAATCGCGACTCGTCATCAAAGAGATTCTAAAGCCGCAGTCTGACAAACGGGAACTCTATACCGACCTCTACGAAAATTTCATCAGCGCTTTCAAATGTACACGCCCCCTCTACAAACGACTCAATCGAGCCAAACACTAATGGAGTCAAGTCGCCCCCATGCAGCACGAAGAAATTAAAAAACACATGAAAACAGCCCGCGCCCTGGTCGAAGAAGCCGGAAAAATTTCACTGGACTACTTTCGAAAACCACAGGCCGTCGAAGACAAAATGCCCGGCGTATTCTACGATCCAGTGACCGAAGCCGACAAAAAAATCGAAGAAAAACTCCGCAAAGAACTCTCCACTCAGTTCCCCGGCTACTCAATTCTAGGAGAGGAATACGGCTCCGAAGGCGACAGCAATCTCAGATGGATCATCGACCCCATCGACGGCACACGCGCCTTCATCAGCGGCGTCGCCAGCTGGGGCGTTTTACTCGGCCTGACGGACGGCGATACCTGCCTCGGCGGCATCATGCACCAGCCGTTCCTCAAAGAATCCTTCGTCGCAGACGACCAGGAAGCATGGCTCCACAATACCGACGGCGAAACGCGATTACAGTCACGACAAGACGCTATACTCGAAGACGCCGTCATTTACTGCACTCATCCGTACCTCTTCGGCAGCGAAAAGGAGCGGTGTGGATTCCAGAACATCTCAGCAAAATGTCGCATGCAGCGCTTCGGCGGAGATTGCTATTCCTACGCGCTCCTCGCGCACGGATGCGTAGACCTCGTAGTCGAAGGTCTGCTACAGTCATACGACATCGTCCCGCTCATCCCGATCATCACCCAATCCGGCGGCATCATCACAAATCTCGACGGTGATCCGCCCATGAACGGAGGCACCATCATCGCCGCCGCAAACGAATCTCTCCACGCACACGCAATGGAAATTATGCAGGAAGAATTGAACAAATAGTACATCACACAAACGAACGGAGAGTTAAAGAATGGACATCGAGCATTTACTTCGCGGATTATACCCCTACGCAGACAAATACGGCGTCGTCAGAACCTTCCCCGAAAAAGGCCTCTCACGAGAAGAGGTACTAGAGCAAATCGACTACATGGCCACCAAAGAAGACGCCACGTGGGAAGACGGATCATGCTCCGGCACCATGTACTGCGGCGACCACGATCACTACGATTTCCTCAACAAGGTCAGCGCCCGATACTCCCACGTAAACTCGATCCAGCGCGATATGTGCCTCAGCATGAGCCGCTTCGAATCCGAAATCATCGCCATGACGCTCGACATGATGCACGGGTCCGCAGTCAAAGAACACCACCCCGGCGAATCCGCATGTGGTGCCGTCGGGTTCGGTGGCACAGAAAGCATCCTCAACGCTATGCTCGTCTATCGCGACAAAGCCAAGGCCGAGCGAGGCATAACAGCGCCCGAACTCATCATGCCCGACACCGCCCACGCCGCCTTCGTAAAAGCAGGCCACCTCTTCAACATAAAAGTCATTCTCGCGCCCGTGGATCCCGACACAACCCAGGTGGACCTCGATTTCGTTAAAGCAAATATCAACGACAATACCGTCGCACTCGTCGGCTCAGCAGGAAACTACCCCTACGGAACTATCGACCCAATCAGCGAACTCTCGGAAATCGCACTCGAACACAACATCGGCCTTCACGTCGACGGATGCCTTGGCGGATTCATCCTCCCCTGGGGCGAAGCCCTCGGCTACGACATTCCCGTATTCGATTTCCGCCTCCCCGGCGTCACCTCCATGTCCGCGGACTCCCACAAATACGGCTACGGACTCAAAGGCACCTCCGTCATCCTCTATCGCGATAAATCCTTTCGCCAGTACCAGTACTTCGCCTGGCCCGATTGGAAAGGCGGCGCCTACGCATCCAACGGATTGCCCGGCAGTCGTTCAGGCGGAATCATCGCAGCAACCTGGGCATCCATGATCAGCCTCGGCAGAGAAGGTTACCTCAAACACGCCAAAGAGATTTTCGAGACCGCATTCAAGATGCAGGACGCAGTAAAAAGCCACCCCGAACTGAAACTCATGGGCAAACCAACCTGGTGCTTCTCATTCACGGGTGAAGAAATCAATATCTATCACGTCAATGACTTCATGGTGCAGCGAGGCTGGCGCTTCAACGGCCAACAAAACCCCGATGCCATCCACATGTGCGTGACTCGGCCCCAGACTCTCGAAGGCGTCGCGGATCGCTTCGTAGCTGACCTCGCCGATGCCGTCGAGTACGCAAAGAATCCTCCAAAGCCCGAGCCGGACAGTGGGGGCATCTACGGCGGAGGTACAGCAGGTCTGGACATGGACGATCCCGAGATCGTAAGGATGTTCCTTTACGGCGCGATGGACGCGATGTCGGAGTATCCGTTCTAGCAGGTCGCGCCGTCATCCGGATTGGGAAAACAATCTTCCTCGCCGGGACGCATGTCGATACACTTGAAATCTTTCTCGACCAGCAGGTGGATGGCCTCGTTTCCGTCGCTTTCGACATCGTGCTCAAAGCCGACGACTTGATTCGAAATCCACTCACGCGCATCGGAATCGGGAAGTTGCACCGTTACGCATCCCCCGCGAAAAAAGGCGGACATCGCGGACACATCAGCTGCTTCAAGGCGATACACCAGATGCTGCGTCGCCGCGTCCGGACCGAAAGCAAGTCGATCTTCCACCGATCCTGTCTCGGATAAAGTCGCTACTTCGTTCTGCATAAGCCGCAGTCGAATCGAATTGCCCTGAATGCGAATTTTCATACCATCACTCCTTTACCGTTCCGACGGCGAGAGCAAGATAGCTCCTGATGTCTCCGGCAGCCATCCGAGTTCATCGCTTTCCGCGATTCGCGCGTCGAAGCGGTCAGTCAATTCGGGCGGAAAAGAAGTAAGTCGTCGCGCTTCGAGGTCAGCATACCCGACCAGCACCTCCGAAGTCGAAGATACCTTGTCGCGCGTCTCGTTGACCATCCAATACATGTTGTGCATGCACTTGTCCGAATAATCGACCATCCGACCGTGAATAGTGATCTCGTCTCCGGCAAGTATTTCAGCGTTGTAATCGATAGTCTGGCGAAGCACCCAGTTCCCCTGCCCTCT
This sequence comes from Candidatus Hydrogenedentota bacterium, assembly GCA_012965445.1. The sequence continues at coordinate 8,317 of DTSJ01000059.1, read as the reverse complement.
TTAATCGCTTCGCTGAAATGCAGGCCCAGCGTCTTCATAAATGCGCTCGCGCCCTGACCCCAAAGCGTCGCATACCAACGCACGTTCATATGTCCGTACTCGTCAAGATAGTCCTCGGAAATCGTCGTGCTGTAATAGCTCGGAAGGCTTCGAATATCGTCAATCGTGTTCATGCGGGTTCCTGTCAATGATGCGGGGAAATAACCATTTTATCATGTCGCCGACTCCCATTTCGACCGCCGAACAGCACCTGTTGCCATTGCGCCCGCCTGTGCGGTAATGTAGTCGGACTAAAATTTCACGATTCCACAAAGAAACAGGAGTATTCCATGAGCACCATCAGCCACGAAGACAACCGCGAACGTAAACGCGTTTCAGTACTGGATTCCGAAATCGCCTATGTCGATACAGGCAATCCCGGAGACGATGCCGTCGTCATGCTCCACGGCAATCCGACCTCATCATACCTCTGGCGCAATGTGGTATCAGAAGTGGAAGGCGCCGCGCGCTGTCTCACCCCCGACCTCATCGGTATGGGACAATCCGGCAAGAATCCCTCAGGCGAATACACCTTCGTCGAACACGCAAAATTTCTCGACGCCTGGTTCGATGCCGTCCTTCCCGACGAAAAAATCATTCTTGTCATCCACGACTGGGGTTCCGCCCTCGGCTTTCACTGGGCAAATCGCCATCGTGACCGCGTACAGGGAATCGTCTACATGGAAGCCATCGTCCAGCCCATCGCAAGCTGGGACGATTGGCCCGAAGGCGCACGTGATATTTTCAAAAGTATGAGATCCGATGCCGGCGAAGCGATGATTCTTGAAAAGAACCTCTTTATCGAAGCCATTCTACCCTCAAGCGTCATACGGGGATTAACCGATGAAGAGATGGAGGTCTATCGCAAACCCTACCTCGAACCGGGCGAGTCACGAAGACCCACTCTTACCTGGCCAAGACAGATCCCCCTTGTTGGCGAACCTGCGGACGTAGTCGAAATCGTAGATTCATATGGCGACTGGATATCGGAAGATGACTCTCTGCCAAAACTGTTCATCAACGCAGATCCTGGAATCATTCTCATAGGAAAACAACGCGAGTACTGTAGAACGTGGCCCAACCAGGAAGAAATCACCGTCAAAGGCACCCATTTCATCCAGGAAGATTCTCCAGTAGAAATTGGGCAGGCAGTCGCCGGGTTCGTCGCCAAAGTTCGAGGATAACCGAACCATGCCCAGCCCCGAATGCGAAAAATTCGCAGGTAAACTCCGCAAATACAAAAACTCCGATCCCGTCGATCTGCAAAAATCACGCGCCTTCGTCGATCAGTCCAGCGAATTTTTCACCCTGCCCGAAACAGTCACTTGCACACCCGTAGACGTGGACGGCATCCCCGTCGAACTTCGGAAACACGTACTCAAACGCTCCCCGGCCTCCGACTCGATTTACTAAACACCGTCCCTCAACCCCCACTCTCCAACACCCGAAATGCGCATGGACCTCCAATTAAAGTAACTCCCGTTCACACACAGCCCTATCGCGACTCCCCAACTTTCTGATACACTACCCAGCCAACATCAAACAAGCAGGAGATTAAGATGTATTCCGGTTCATTCGTCGCATTGGTCACCCCCTTCAAAGACAACTTCGACATCGATTTCGATGCCTACGGACGACTCATAGACATGCAGCTCGAAAACGGCACACACGGAATCGTGCCCGCCGGATGCACAGGTGAAGCCGCAACGCTCACCCACGACGAACAGAAAAAACTCATCTCATTCGCAATCAATCGCATCGCCGGAAAAGTACCCGTCGTAGCCGGTACAGGCTCAAACAACACCGCCGAAACACTCGACTTCACGCAATACGCGAAAGATGCCGGGGCCGACGGTGCACTCATGATCACCCCCTACTACAACAAACCTACCCGCGAAGGCATCATCGCCCACTACACAACAGTAGCTGACAAAATCGAACTTCCCATCATGCTCTACAACGTTCCCGGACGCACCCAACTCAAGATGGAACCTGAAACCATCGCCACACTTGCCAAACACCCCAACATCGTATCCGTAAAAGAAGCCTGCGGCTCCGTAGACCAGGTATCCCAAATCCGCTCTCAGTCAGACATCAACGTCATGTCCGGCGATGACCCGCTCACCCTCCCCATGATGGCCGTCGGCGCATCAGGCGTAGTCTCCGTAGCCGCAAATGTCGTCCCAGACAAAGTCGCAGCCCTCACAAACGCCTTCCACGCAGGCGATCTCCAAAAAGCACAAGAAATCCACTACGAAATCCTCCCCCTGAACAAAGCCCTGTTCGCCGAAACAAACCCCATGCCCGTCAAAAAAATCCTCGCTGAAATGGGTCTCATCAAGAACGTCCTCCGACTCCCCCTCACACCCATGCTCCCGCAAAAATACGACGCAATCAAATCCATCGTAGCCCAATACGGCCTCATCTAAAAGAAATATCCTTGCACAGACAGCGCAATCCCTCTATGATGGAGCTCCCAAAAAAAGCACACCGTAGAGGAGGCGAAGCGTCATGCAATTTTTACACGATTCGTTATCAGCCCGAACATGGCTCCCAACCTTGGCCATTTTGTTGTCGACCCTAAGCGCAACAGCTCAAGACATCTACACCGTAGACAACGTCGAACCCCAGCCCCTGGTCGCTTCAGCAATCCGCCTCACCGAAGCACTCGATGTAATCGGAAGCAGCCTCTCAGCCGAAGATGCCGCAAAACTCAGAGCCATGGCCGACTCAAATCCCGACGCCGCACTCGCCCGCTCCGTTCAGCAAATTCTTGACCCCTACTGCCTCGCAATGGTCAACATCAGCCCCGAAGCACGCGTAAAAGTCCTCCGTGGCCCGGCCTCCGCCACCCTCATTCAAGGAGGCTGGCAATCATTCCTCGTTAAAGTCCACAATGAAGCCAATACAAACGCCGAACTCGTCTGGGAATCACCAAACGCCGATCCCGCCCTCCACAGATCAACCGGCGCGCCGAACCCCCAGACGCAAAACCTCATCACACCGGGTCAACTCGCAAACCGCTTTCTCGAAATCAGCTTCTACCAGCGTCGACCAATGACCTCCCGACTCTCCGGCCTGAACCTCGAATACGCCGTCCTCCAAATCTACACCACCGCCACCGGCAAACGCGAAGCCTCACTCGGATTCCACATCGGCCAAGGCACGCAGGATCTCGGCTCCCGCAACGCCATGTCCGTCCTTTTCGAATGCAAATCCTCAACGAAAGTCATCCTCGACGTAAAAGATTTCGACGGCTCCCCCGTCATGGCCTCCTTCATCATACGCGACAGCGTCGAACGCCTCTCAGCCGCCCGCAGAGATGACTACCGAAACAACCGCGCCCGCAACGCACCTTGGGAACAACCCGGCATCACTTCCACACGCCCCCTCGTCGGCATATACCCCCTCCCCGCACGTCGCGTCGCCGAAACAGACGAATACGAAGACTTCTTCTTCCAGCCCCAGATCTACCGACAAACAGGAGAACATGTATACCTACCGCCGGGCGATTACGATGTCACCTACACCCGGGGACCAGAATACCTTCCCCAATCCAAAGTCATGACCGTCCCAACCGACGTCCTCGAACACACCGAATCTTTCTCACTCAAACGATGGATACACATGGCCAATAGAAACTGGTTCAGCCTCGATCACCATGTACACGGCGGAGGATGCTCTCACTACGAATCACCAGCCGCAGGCGTAAACCCCGCCGCCATGATGCGACAAACCCTCGGCGAAGACCTCAACGTCGCCTGCGTTCTCTCATGGGGCCCCTGCTGGTACCACCAGAAAACATTCTTCGAAGGCGAAGTCCACGACCTCTCCACCGAAGAAAACCTCATGCGATACGACGTAGAAGTCTCAGGATTCCCATCTTCACACGCCGGACATCTCTGTCTCCTCAGACTCAAAGAAGACGACTACCCAGGCACAACGACTATCGAAGAATGGCCCTCCTGGACCCTACCCGTACTCCAATGGGGACAATCCCAAAACGGCGTAGTCGGATACTCACACTCCGGCTGGGGACTCGAACCCATCGAAGCCACCGACGAATTCCCAAATCTCGCCATGCCAAAGTTCGACGGTATCGGAGCAAACGAATACATCATGACCGTCACCCACGGCGCATCCGACTTCATTTCCGCAGGCGATACCCCCTGGAATTGGGAACTCAACATCTGGTACCACACCCTGAACGCAGGATACCGCACCGCCATCTCAGGCGAAACCGACTTCCCCTGCATCTTCGACGAACGCATCGGCATGGCACGCTCCTACACCAAACTCAGCGAAGAACTCGGATACGACGCGTTCGCAGATGAAATCCGCCAGGGCCTAAACTACGTCTCCGACGGGCGCTCCCACATCTTCGATTTCGCCGTAGAAAGCACACGCGTAGTCGACAACAAAGTCGAGCACAAAATGGACAAAGCCAGCACCGTAAAAATCACCGCCAAAGTCGCCGCATACCTCCCCGAAAAACAAGATCGCGCCGCAGCAAGAATCCAGAAAGGCGGATACAACGGCCGCCCCTACTGGCACATCGAAAAAGCCCGAATCCCAGACACCCAGAAAGTCACCGTAGAACTCGTCGTAAACGGTGAAACCGTCGGCCAGACCCAAATCACCGCCGACGGAAAAGTCCGCGACATCACCTTCAAACGCGCCATTCCAAAATCCTCCTGGGTAGCCCTTAAAATCACCTACGCCGCCCACACAAACCCCATCTACATCATCATAGACGACAAACCCGTCCGCGGCCCAAAAGAATCGATCCAATGGTGCCGCGACGCAGTAGACCGATGCTGGGAAATGAAACTCCCAAGAATCCGCCAATCAGAACGCGAAGCCGCAAAAGCCGGCTACGACCACGCAAGAGCCGCCTACGACAAACTCCTGACCGAAACAAACTAAAAATGCCAATCATTGAAGCGCGCGGATCACGATCGGGAGGGCGACGCTCCCGCGGAGCCGTGTGTAGACGCAAACACATCGCATCAGATCGACGAATAGAAAAACGTCACTCCACGGCGAAGTGAAGCGGAGACCGTGGAATCTCAGGCAAACCGCAAACCCATCACCCCGAATTCACCAGAACCCCTCGCATACCAAAACACGAACCCCGAAGGGGTTCAACATGAATAGCCCCGGGTGAAACCCGGGGGACACCGGTTCGTACCACGCCTGTTAGTTCTCCAGGTCGAGTACCATGCGGTACTCTGCCGGTACTCCATGATGTTGATCCAATTCAGGCACACTCGTTTCCGCCATGCACGTCAGTCCCATTCGTTTATAAAAGTCCACTGCAAGATTGTCAGACAACACATCGAGATGCAGCGTCCGGCAACCCTCTTTCCGTGCGCGATCAATCGCATTGTTCAGCAGTTTCGCGCCCAGTCCCAAGCCGCGGCTGTCTTCCTTCACCGCCAGTGCCATAATGTAGTAGGCATTGTTCGGGACACGGGGAATTTGGAAATCGTTCTTGTAGGATCGATTCGCCATGCTCTGGAGGTCCTCTGGAGTCGTATCATTCGACGCGAGCATAGCCTTCGAAACCGAGCCGCTGGATTTGCGGAGTTCGTAGTAGCGGTCTCCAGAATATCCCAGCTCAATACCCATTAATTCGTCGCCGGATAGGGCTGCCGTAGTATCGGCCATGGAATGGAGCGAATTCGCATCCATCCAGGACCGCCGTATAAACACATCGAAGAACTTCCTGTCACTTCCGAAAATATACCCGTATACGGCCCTGCCTGTGGAGAAGACGAGATCCGGAATCTCATCGACATGCCCCTCTTCAGCAGGCGCGAGGTGAACCTCCGGGGCGTCTGTCTTTTCTTTCATGGCTGGCGTGGACCTATGCCCTCTTGAGGCTGTAAAGAATCTCGCTGCGCGCATTTCGTGGTTAACGTCCGCTAAAATAGCACGAATAAGCTTGAAAGGCAACTGTGCAAATTAATTTACTCAGGCTACTTCAAGGTTCTTTGCATGAAACTGGACATCGGGATTCGGCACAACCAGACGGGTGATACGCTTGAGAATCCCAAAATCGTGTTCAAAAATGAATGTGCCACTTTGCTTGACGGTACACACCGTACTTATCTCTAGTTAATGCTCGTGTGACTAATTCCCTCCCAGCTGCAACAACCCCGCACATATATATAGAGGCATTGCCAAAGGAATACGCGCATACTCAGTGTACGATATGGTAGACTGCGCGTCCCCAAACCACGCAAGAAAGCACGATTCAGCACTATGAACCAGGAAACAATCCCTACAGAGCCCCCGACAGAAGAGCCCCGCTACACAGGCCTAAAAGAAGTCATGACCATGGCTTGGCCCATCATGCTGGGCGCTATGTCCTTTGTTGTCATGGACTTCGTGGATAAAATCTTCGTGTCCAAACTCGGCAACGCCCATCTCGCCGCAGTCGGTTCAGCCGGAATCTGGGCCTACACCCTCAGCATATTCGTACTCGGCATCTCAGCCTGCGTAAGCACATTCGCCTCACAAAGCCTCGGACGCGGAAACAAGGAAAACGTTGCACGTTACACCTGGCAGGGGATTTACATCTCCGCATTAGCCGGACTCATCACGCTCATCGTCTGGCCCCTCTCCGAACCCCTCTTCCGCGCCATGAACCACGCCCCGGACGTCACCCAGTACGAACTCGAATACTTTAAGGTACGTATCTTCGGATTTGCTTTCGTCACATGGCAGGCCGCTCAGGCCGCATTCTTCATGTCCATCGGAAGACCCAAAATCCCCATGGTCGTCTCAATAATCGTAAACATCATCAATATCATCCTCGACTACCTCCTCATTTTTGGAAAATTCGGTTTCCCGGAAATGGGCATTTCAGGAGCAGCAGTCGCCACCGTAGCGTCCATCGGCATTCAGGTCGTCCTGTTGCAGGCCATTTTCATGAGCGACCATTTCAATGACGAATACCAGACCCGTTCAACCTATGCCCTCGATCGAACGAAAATAGGGGAATTGTTCAAGATCGGCTGGCCCTCCGGACTCTCAGGATTCCTCGACATTGCAAGCTGGTCCGTATTCACTAGTTTCATCGTAGGCGGCTTCGGCACCGCCCAACTAGCCGCCCATACTGCCGCCATAAACTTCATGCACTTGTCATTCGTGCCAGCAATCGCCCTCAACCATGCCATCGCCCCCATAGTAGGCCAATGGATCGGGAAGAAAAACATCGCCCTGGCAAAAGCCCGCGCCTACTCCGCCACAAAGGTCGCCATGGTCATCATGGTCACTGTCGGCATCAACCTCGCAGTATTCGGCAAAACCCTCATCCGAGTCTTTACCGACGACCCCGAAATCATCGATGTCGGCCATGTTCTGCTGATTTGCGCCGCCGTGTTCGCCCTCTTCGATGCTGTAAACATCGTAATCTCGGGAGCCCTTCGCGGCGCGGGCGACACCCGCTGGATGATGATCGTCATGTTCATCGGAGCCTGGTTCGTCTCCCTGCCCCTCGCGTGGTTTTTCTCCGTCACCATGGGACTCGAAGCCAAAGGTGCATGGATAGGCGTCACTTTCTACATCATCGGGCTCAGCGGAGTCTTCCTCCACCGCTTCCACGGCGAAAAATGGCGGCACATAAACATCTTTGCCGAAGAAGGTGAATCCGAAGATGACGATTTCGATGCGATTCCGCCCGCCGACACCGTAAAAGCACAAGAGACAGGCACGGTATCGTAGCGGTGTCGTTCGTCTCTTAGCCTCTAACGAAAATCCGAAGCCCAAACCCCATTTTCGATAATCGAAATTTCCGAACCATCGAAAGTGACCGCAGTAACACTCACTTCCTCAGACGAAATCATCATGTCGGTATGCACAAGGCTGTCATTGCACCCGATGGCCGCACAATCCTCGTCACTCAGATTGTCGCCGTCCTCAAGGCAGAACCGATAAGCCTTCCCGACCGCAATATGGCAAGCCGCGTTCTCATCAAACAGTATCTCGTTGAAAACCAGCCCGCTCTCGAAGATAGGCGAATCAACACCCACCAAAGCCACCTCGCCGAGACGGTTCGAGCCTTCATCCGTGCCGATATACTCTTTGAATATCTCCGCGCCCTCAGAAGCCTCGAACTTGGTGATGGCACCATCCTGGAACTCCAGGGTTAAATCCCGCACCATGCGTCCGTAGATCATAAACGGCCGTGTCACCCGCGCATGACCATTCGTCACCCGATAGTCCGGTGTACTAAAGACCTCCTCAGTCGGCAGGTTCGGCTCAAACGGCA
>DTSJ01000058.1 GCA_012965445.1 Candidatus Hydrogenedentota bacterium | reverse complement strand
ACCGCGGGGTACGTCTGAGTCGGCTGCTTACTTGAGTGATCCTGCGCGCGCGGCGAAAATTGCTCATTACGCTACGATTGGGGGCGCTGACGCGACGAACCCGAACGGGGTGCCGTCGATCGGAATTAGCGGAATGGGCGACATTCGGCCTGGTCCGGCTGCGAGCAACGGGGGAAAGGTAGGCTGGATGCCTGCCTATCAGGATCACGTGATGGTGTGCACGAGCGACGAGAGTTTCTGGGAGGTATTTACCTTTTTTAATGGTGGCGAGAAACCAAAGACGCTTGAGATGACCCCGGAGGAGCGGCCTCAGGTTGGGGGATACGCGAAAACGTATATCTTGAATAAACCACTGGAAGGAGCGACAGTGGATGTGTGGGTGTTGAAGCCTGAAACCGGTGCGCGAGTGAAGAAAAACCCGCTGGTGTCGCTGACGGTGGATGCTGACGGGAAGTGGGGGTCTTTCAGCGCGAAGGCGGGACAGCCTTACGAATTCGTGGTAAATGGGACGGCGGCGACAATCGCGCCTCGTTTTTACCGGACACCTTTTACACATTCTGATCGTTTTGTTTACTTTCGCATAGCCGCGAACCATGATGACTATCGTGCGTCTCCTTTTGACGGTGCGCCGCATTTGTTGACGGACGACAACCCTGTGTTCGTGGTGCGGCATCAGAACGGATCGATGGTGCCGGGGGTGATGACGCTGAAAATCAACGGGATGGACTTACTTGTTCCACCTATCATCGTGACGACGACAGATCCGAGACAGAGTCCGACGGTCGCGATTTATCTGGCTGACGGGAACAGCAATGGGAAGACCGATATGACGACCGTTGAGGGTTTTGGCGGAGCGTTTGTGAACAGCGGAGATGTTTTCGTTGCTGCGAATCCGAAAAAAAGTGTCGAGTTTAAACTCAATGATCATGTGATTAACGTGCCTGCGCTACCGGGTTCTGAGGCCGGGCCGATCAGTATTGTATTTGAAGACTTTAATTAGTGAAGAAACCGAGTCAGGAGAAGTATTATGAATCGTGATGAACTTTCAGCATTGTTGGGAACTGTACACGGACTTGTTCCGCAAACGCTCGAGGGAGTGACAGACGAGCAGTTTGTGGCTATTCCGGACGGCTTTAACAACAATATTCTCTGGAATGTAGGGCATATTACGCATGTGATGTCTTCGCTTTGTTATCGTCCGGCGGGGCTGGACGCTATCGTGCCGGATTTTTACAATGAGGCCTACAAGAATGGGAGTTCGCCTGCGGACTGGAGTGAGACGCCGAGTATTGAGGAGGCGAAATCGACGTTGGCGGCAGCGGGAGGTCGTGTGCAGGAAGATCTGAAGTCGGGGGCGATGGATAACTTCAATGCGTTTGAGTTGTTTCCTGGATTCAAGATTGAGTCTGCGGATCAGGCGCTTGCGTTCAACGCTTTCCATCTTGGGATTCATATTGGGATGATTATGAATCTGAAGAAGATCGTGGGCTGAGGGGCAGGTTTTCTGCGCGGATCGCCCAGCGTTCGTGGTCTTCCCAACGGTCGTTGTTTTTTGGGTATTTGGGAGAGAGGCCTTCTTTTTGGAAACCGATACTAGCTACGAGTTTTTTGCTCGGTGTGTTTGCGGGTTGAATGTTGGCTTCGAGTCGATGGAGTCCGAAGGGGCCGAGTGCGAGATGGATGAGATTCTGCAAGGCGCTGGTCATGAGTCCGCGCCCGGCATATTCTTTTGCAATCCAATATCCGATGTAGGCGGAACAGAATTTGCCGAAGACGATCTGGCTGATATTTATGCTGCCTGTGATTCTTTGGTCTGAGGTCATGCAGACCAGCAGGAGTATGGAGCCGTCGTCTTTGCTTTGTTCGATTGCGGCGTGAAACGTATTGAGATCGCTGGGTGGATTGACCCAGAGCTGGAGGAAGTCGTGGCTGTCGTTTACCAGATCGATGAATTCTTCAGCGTCATATGACTGGACGGGCCTCAAGTAGGCAACGCTGTTAGGGTCTGAGTTCTGGGACCAGTTGAACTGTTTCGTGTCGTCCATAAGGATTCCAATTGTACTTCATTTTTGAGCTGGAATGCGCTAGTATACGAAGAATTTAATCCGGTCGTGCTTACAAGGACGGAGTCGAGGGTTTGGTGCAATTGGTCGGTCGTTTTTGGGAAATGGTTTGAAGAGTTTGAAAAGGAGTTGGGTTTGGACGAATTGAAAGAACTGGAAGAAACGCTTCGGGCGATCAGCGAGAGGATATACAACCCGGATCGGGTGTTGAGTTCATTGGCTTATGATAATGACAAACTTGCCGCTATGTCTGAAAAATTATCCGAGTCGCACCGACTGATGATAAGTGTGATCCATGAAATCGCGGAGATGAAGTAAGTTGGCATTTTTTCGAAGCTGTCGTGCTTGAAACTTGAATCCTGCTTCACTTGTCAATTGTGCGTCGATCACGTGTTGTACACTCTGCAGACGATAGATTCATCAGCCGCGGACTGTTGAATAAAAGCCTATTACCCAGCGAGGTCATCCATGTGTTGAAATTTGCGATCTGGTTTACTGCGACTCTAGCCGGTTTAGCATTGTGGACTGGTTTGGTGGTGTTCGGGACTCTGAACGGATGGCTGCGAGATTCGGTTGCGCCGACAGGCGACACGCGTGCGTTCATGGACGCGACGGTCGAGCATATTGAGGCGAACTTACACGGCAATGTCGCATTCGTACTTCTGGAAGACGGTGAGATATTCGATGAGTATTTCGCGTCGGTCGGCGATCCCGTGGATAGAGACACCGTGTTCCAGGTTGCTTCTCTCAGCAAATGGATCACGGCATGGGGGATCATGACGCTGATTGATGATGGAACGCTTGACCTGGATGTTCCGGTTTCGATCTATCTCACGAGGTGGCAACTGCCGGAGAGTGAATATGATAATGATGGCGTCACGGTACGTCGTCTGTTGAGTCATACTGCGGGTCTGACTGACGGGCTTGGCTATGCGGGATTTCCTCCGGGGACACCCATTCAGACACTTGAAGAGTCAATGGCGCAGCCGAATTCGTCATCACCGGAAGAGGATCACACCATTCGAGTTGGTCTGGAGCCGGGTGCGCAATTCGAATATTCGGGTGGGGGATACACGATCCTGCAGTTGGTGATTGAAGAGGTGACTAGGGGAACGTTTGAGTCCTACATTGAGCAAGCGGTATTTGAGCCGCTCGGGATGATGCATTCCTCGCATGTTCTCGACGAGAGAAACAGCTCGAATCAGGCTGCGTCCTACCAGCTTGACGGCACGATGGTTGATCGGCACAACTGGACAAATACGGGTGCGGCTTCGTTTTATACAAGCGCTTCCGATATGGTGAGGTTCGTGCAGGCTCATATAACGGGTGCCGACGGTGAGGCTGTCGGGCGAGGTGCATTGACAACTGATGCGGTAACACAGAAGAGAGAGCCGCAAGCATCGGTTATGGGCATGGATATTTGGGGACTGGGTGACATTCTTCTGGCGCCGAACAAGGCTGGCGGTTTCGTGATCGGCGGCGCGGGTATACGAGCGAAGCCTGCGATCAACGCGGATGTACGAATCAATCCAGCGACAGGCAATGGCATTGTTATTCTCCAGACAGGAAATCGTGCTTTGGCGACGGATTTGGCGAGTGAGTGGACATTTTGGGAAACGGGTAGACTGGATCTCATGCTGGTGCATGCATCGGCGGATTCAATCGTAAAAATTATTGCAGCGGGTTGGCTTTCTATTCTTGTTGCTAGTCTAATGGCTGGTCGGTGGTCGAGGCGGAGGGCAAAGGCCAGGTTGTGATGCTGTGACTGCGTAGGGATTCAGAAGTCGTTGTGTTTGAGGTGGGACGAACTATTGCCTTCCATTCCAGGTTGAATGTCGGGTTGAATTGATAGGGTCGCTGGGTTTGGGTATGATGCGGGGATGAGTATTCTGACGTTTGAGGAATGTTATGTGCCGCGGATGTGGGGGGGGGATTCGCTGCGAAGGATTTATGGAAAGCCGCTTCCGGATGAGCCGATTGGGGAGGCGTGGCTGATTTCGGATCATGCACAGCATACGAGCGTGGCGAATCGAGGTGCTGACGCGGGAGCTACACTGCGTGATTTGCTGGAGCGTGATGCTTTGGGGATTTTGGGTTCGCGTGCGGCGTTGACGGTGCATGGGCAGTTCCCGCTGCTGCTGAAACTGCTGGATGCGAGGGACAAGCTTTCGATTCAGGTGCATCCGAATGATGCGATTGCGGCGGACCTGGGCGAGGATGATGTGGGAAAGACCGAGATGTGGTACGTGCTGCATGCGGATTCGGGCGCGACTTTGTATTGTGGAATGCCTGAGGATATGACTCGCGAGGCGGTTGAGGGGTGCCTTGCTGAGGGGGGCATTTCGGAGCGGCTAACGCGGATTGGTGCTGAGGCGGGGATGTCGGTGTTTGTGCCCGCTGGGACGGTGCATGCGATAGGGGAGGGGTGTCTGCTGGCAGAGATTCAGCAGAACAGTGATTTGACTTATCGTATAGATGACTGGGGGCGCGTGGATGTGGACGGTTCGCCGCGCGAGCTGCATCTGGAGAAATCGAAGGCTTCGGTTCGGTATCCGAACGTGCATCCGGGTGCGATGCCGGATTTTGCATATGAGGTTGAGGGGGCACGGGTTCGGGTGTTGGCGGCGTGCGCGTATTTTGCAGCGGAGGAGATCATGCTGGAGGGGCGGTGTGGGGAATCGAATCGGGGGGAGACGTTTCAGATTTTATTGGCGAAGGAGGGAGAGGTTTTGGTGGAGACCGGGGATGATTCGGTCAGGCTTGCGCCGGGTGAGGCTGCGATGGTGTCCGGGGATGATGGTGATTTTTCGTTGTCGGGGAGAAGTTCGGTGTTGATGTATTATGTGCCGGATCTTGAGGGGAATGTCGTGGGGCCATTGCTGGGAGCTGGGTATACGCGGGAGGATTTGAGCGTGCTGCTCAGTCAATAATCTATGGGACGAAACGAACCGACATTGGTAGAGCATTCCAAATTTCTGAACCAGCTTCATATCTATGGTCTTTTCGGAATTGCGGTGGCATATCCTCTTTATTCTTTTCTTCGCATGAACCCGGCCTATCTTGTGATCAATGGTGTTACTTCTGACCATCTTTATCTTATCATTGTGTTGTTGTCTTTTGTGTTTCCTACAATCCTTGTAGTTGTAGAGCTGGAGCAGCGCCTCAATACGACTCAGCAAAGGAAGAAATGACAACCCAACAAGAAACG
>DTSJ01000057.1 GCA_012965445.1 Candidatus Hydrogenedentota bacterium | reverse complement strand
AAATGAAAACCGGTGACGATTATTTCCTCGCGGGACGCTCCCTTCCCTGGTGGGCCATAGGCATGTCGCTGGTCGTCACCGATATTGGTGCGGTGGATATGGTCGCGATCGCGGGTTCGGCTTATCTTTACGGAATAGTCATGGGTAATTTCGATTGGCTCGGCAGCGTTCCCGTTATGATAATCGGGGCATTTATCTTCATCCCGATGTTTTGGAGGGCGCGTGTAACTACGATTCCCGAATGGTTGGGATTGCGGTACAGCTTTTCGGTCCGCACTGTTGTGGCACTGATTTGGGGTGCCGTCTTGAGCATCAGCCTCGGCATCACGCTGTATGTCACTGCGCTGGCCTTCAATCTAATAATGGGTATCACGCCACAAATCATCGTCGTTGCCGAAGATAAAACGATATTCGATCAGATCGTAGAGGCGACGGGCGAAGCAAAAACACACGAGTTTACATTTCTTCAATCCATAGAGGAAGCCAATAAACGTATTAAACTCCTCGGCAACCCAAACCTGATCTTAGTCGATTCTGATTTCGCCGACCCGACCCTGATCCAATCGCCAGAAGATTCCCCAGTGACAGGTTTTACCATTTCTGCGGTCAACGAAGCGTGGGGAGCAGCGACGATGCAGGACGCGCGCAAACCTGGCTGGAACATCATGTATTCTGTCATTCTTATGGGGATTGTCATCGGCGCATACACATTGTTAGGAGGTCTGAAAGCCGTCGTATATACAGATGTAATTCAGTGCGCCGTGATGATGGGCGGTTCTATGTTTATCCTCTTCTACGGAATTTATTACGTGGGAGGCATTTCAGAATTTAGATCGACCATCGTAGATCTCGGTGAAAGAACAATGTACCATTTTGATCTCGTGATTCCGGTTGATCAGGAATTCGAGGGCGAAGGCACACAGCTTCCGTGGGCAGGCGTTTTCCTGGGATTGGGGATGGTATTGGCTAACGCCTACTGGATGAGCAATCAGACTATCGTGCAGCGCACACTCGGTGCCCGTTCTGAAGCCGACGCGAAAGCATCCTACGTTTTCGGTTCCCTGCTGAAAGTATTTATCCCGTTCCTGATGGTCGTCCCGGGCATTATCGCGTTGGCACATAATCCAAACATTGTGAATCCGGATACAGCTTCCTCAATGCTTGTTCGCGACATCATGCCGGTGGGATTCGTCGGACTGTTCTTCGCAGCGTTCCTGGCCGGTCTTATGTCGAGTGTGGACTCCGCATTGAATTCCGCTTCGACCATCTGGACCAAAGATATATACCAACCCTTCTTCAAACCCGACGCTGACCCCCACCACTATCTCGTTGTAGGACGAATAATAACGGTTGTGTTTCTTATCGTCGCAATGATTTGCGCCAATTTCGCCGATGGTTTCGACAGTATTTATACACTAATTCAGACGATTTACGGTCTGTTCCAAGGCCCTGTACTGGCTATTCTCGTACTCGGAGCTCTCTGGAAACGCGCGACTGCAACGGGAGCGCTCGTCGGGCTAATCACCGGAGTCGCATTCACTTTATCGCTGAACTTGATTCATGCCTACGCGTCCGAAGACAATAAGCTGTTTCACGCGGATGACCCTTTCTTGTACGTCGCCTGGTGGTCCTTCGTCTGGTCCATGGTGGCGACAATTGTCATTAGTCTATTCACCAAAGCAAAGACTGCCGAAGAACTAAAAGGCCTGATTTACGAGCGCGGCAAGAAATCCAAAAACACGGAGACGTCCAATGGATAAGACACTCACATCAATCGCTGACGCTTTTTCATCCGTCCTGCAAGTCCCCGGCGAAGCCTTGAGAAATCTAACACTCATGATTCCAATTGGCGCCGCCAAAGGAATCTTCATTCTCTACTTTCTGATTCTGATAGCCTGGGTCGCTACATTACCCAGGGAAGAATCCGTCTTCGAGCCCGAAATGCTCAAACGCGAAGTCAGCCTAAAACCCTTCGCAATCTTCTCACTCTCACTCATGATCGTCATCTACATGATTTTCTAGAATCACCGCCCCTACACATCACAGAGATTGAGATCGAATGTCAGAAAAGAAATGGTTCGGAGTAGTAGAAGGCTTTTACGGTCGCCCGTGGACGTCCGCCGAACGGTGCGAACTCTATGCCTGGATGAATGACACGGGTACTCTCTCGACCTACATGTATGCGCCCAAGGACGATCTTCTTCATCGCGGACGCTGGCGCGAACTCTACTCTGAAGCCGAGGCAGCCGCCCTCGCAGATGCTATTCGGATGACCAGGGAAGCCGATATTCGTTTCGTTTACTCGATCGCTCCCGGCCTCGACATGTGCTACACCTCTGAAGCCGACCGCTCGGTTCTTCTTGCGAAAATTGACCAGATTGCCTCCTTCGGCTGCACGGAGTTCGCGATTCTCTTTGACGACATCCCCGAATCGCTTTCAGAAGCCGATGCTAAAAAGTTCCGCTCGTTCGCCCACGCCCAGGCCTACGTCGCAAACCTGGTGTATGACCACCTTCAGCAATCACTCGAAGATCCAGCCCTCCTCTTCTGCCCAACAATCTACTGCGCACGCATGGCCGACCCTGATGTCGCCAATGATGCCTACCTAAACGAACTCGGCACAGAACTCAATCCCGAAATCGCGTTCCTCTGGACCGGACCCAACGTCATCTCCGAAACCATCTCGGTCGAATCGATCCGCGAACTTGCAGGTGTCATCAAGCGCAAACCGGTCATCTGGGACAACATTCACGCCAATGACTACGACAACCGCCGCTACTTCGCTGGTTCCTACGCTGGACGTCCTCTGGAGCTCAAAAACGAGATTCTCGGCATCCTCACCAACCCCAACTGCCAGTTCCAGCTCAACTACATCCCCATCCACTCACTGGGACAATACCTCGCGACAGATTCCGACTGGAATCCGCGCGAAAACTATCTCGAACTCCTCGAGGCCTTTCGGGAGCGGCACGGATTCACCCACGCCGACGCGACGAGCACGGACATCACGCTGCTCACCGACCTGTTTTATCTACCGTACGAGTTCGGGGATACCGCTCAAGAACTGCTCGACACGATCGATTTTCTATTTTCAAATGAACCCAACGATTGGGGAGAGCGCTACGCTTCCTTCCTCGACAAGATGCAACAATGCGAAAAAGTCCTCGCCGAACTTAACAACATCACGAACCGCGAAATGCTCTACGCGCTGTACGGCCCGGTTTGGATGCTCCGTGAAGAACTAGACCTGACCCACAAAGTCCTTGAGTGGAAAGCCAACGGATCAAAAGGCGAGTGCACAACGGTCTACCATCTCCCCAAAACCTACCGTGGCGCCGTGACTGATCGCCTCCAAAAATATTTCCACCTCGACGACGACGGCGTCTTCAAGCTTTGGTGAAATACGCCGATCTTGGCCCCACTACTACTTGAGGTGCTCATCAAGAAATTTCAGGACGGCACGATACCCTATGATCTGATTTTCCTTTTTACGGAAGCCGTGACCTTCATCGGGAAATACGATGTATTCAACCGGAACTCCGTTCGCCCGAACCGCCGCGACCATCTCATCGGATTCCACCTGAAGCACACGGGCATCATTTGCCCCCTGCAATACGATCATCGGCTTCACGATATTCTCGGCATGAAACAGCGGAGAAATCTTCGTTAGATACTCCTCTTGTTTAAACGGATCGCCGAGTTCCACATAGAGCGCGTTCCGGGACGCTGCCCACCACGACGGAATACTTTTCAGAGTGCGGACCCAATTTGTCACGCCGAAAATATTCACGCCTACTTCAAATCCATTGGGACGAAACGCGAGCGCCGCGCACACCATATACCCGCCGTAGCTGCCGCCCATGATCCCGATTCGTTCTGGATCGACGTATCCGGTAGCGACAAGCATCTTCTTGCTGGCGACGCAGTCATCCAGATCCGCGTCCCCATGCTTCAAATCGTCCAGGCCATAGAAAGTCTTCCCGTAGCCGCTGCTTCCCCGGTTGTTAATTCCGAACACTGCATAGCCGTGGTTGACCAGATACTGAATCGTAGGATTGTAACTTGCGCGGGTCTGTCCACCGGGTCCTCCATGCACATAGACCAGGGCTGGCACTTCGTTATCCGCACTGGCCTGATGGGGCTTGTAGAGTATCCCTGGGACCTCAACTCCGTCATACGATGCAAAGCGGACGATCTCCGGCTTGACCAGATCCTCGCTGTCGATACGCTCACTCAATCGGCGCGTCAGTTTTCGGGCTTCATCATTCGTCCCCAAACGGTAGTAATACAGATCTCCTGGAGACTTTCCGCCTTGGCCATAAAACGCGACCGCAGAGTCATACCGCGTGAATCGAATACTCGCTACACCCTCTTCTTCGATCTCAGGCAATTCCACGATTTTTCCGGTAGCGGTCTCCAGCAGAAGGATCCTGGAAATTGAATCTTCGTTGATTCCGACGACCATATACTTTCCTGTCTTCGACAAGCGCGTGTATTGAATGTCCCAATCGAACTTTTGCAAGACCTCCATCTGTTCAGTTTCGATATTCTCCCGTACCAGATACATGAATTCATGATCCATGTCCGTGAGACACAACAGAGTCTTCCCGTCACGTGCGAAGGCCTGTGGACTGCACACGGCATCCTCTTCGTGCGTCATAAGCCGCTTCGTCTCGCCTGTTTCGCGGTCATGGACGGCTACATAACTGTTCTTTCTTGTATCGCTCTCCTGTAATGCAATGAAACGCTTGTCAGGCGACACGTCTGCAACGCTGTAGCCGGAATTATTCTCGAAGATCAGTTCTTGCGAGAAGTCCTCTACCGAAATCTCGATCAAATCGAAATATTGTGGATCGCGTGCATTTGATGCCAGGAAAAAAGATTCTTTGTCATCCGCCCAGCCCGCAAACGCGGCTTTAACATCCTCTCCAGGAGTCAAGTCCAACCCTCGACCATCAGGATACTGTACGAATACGTGCGTACGTTCATTGCCGCCACGATCCTTGGAAAACAAAAATCGATCAT
Source organism: Candidatus Hydrogenedentota bacterium (assembly GCA_012965445.1). The sequence continues at coordinate 246 of DTSJ01000057.1, read as the reverse complement.
CGTTTGGAAAATACGAGACAGCGAACACGGACTCCGTCGTTGATGTCGTCAGTTGAGTCATTCCTGAACCGTCTACTGCAATCGCGTAGGCATTAAAAATCCCGGAGACATCACTGCTCACCAGAATTCGATTGCCATCCGCAGAAAACGACGCGCCGCGAATCGAAACGGTGTCAAAGAAATCCTCAATGGTATATAGCGTCACTTCCCGGGCAAAGGACGCGGGCAACATGACCAACACACAAA
>DTSJ01000056.1 GCA_012965445.1 Candidatus Hydrogenedentota bacterium | reverse complement strand
CGTCATCTGATTTATCTTTCACGTCGGGCCAGTCATGTGCATCGTCTAGGAAGGTGGAGTCTCGGCCGTCCATGACTCGGACCGTGTACTCCTGCCATGCGACCATGTGCGCAGCGATTTCCCAGATGGAGTGGACGTTCGCGACAGATCCAGCTCTTGCGGTTTCGTGGGTGATGTCTTTTACGATATCGCTGACGGACGGGCCGTACCAGGTGACTCCTTCTGCGACGGATTTGATGATTCCTTGAATTGTCGTTCGATCAGACATCGGTTATTCTCCTGCCCCGCATGATTGCGAGCGGTGTGTTGATGCATGAGGTGATTTGTCTTACGTGCGTGGTTATAAACTGAAATCCCGGAACGGGAACTGGTCGAAGAGTTTGAGTGTTTCGGTATGTGAGCGTACGCCCTCGGTGCAGGTGGGGTGGGACATGCAGGCGGCCGCGGCGGCTGTGCCGAACTTGAGGGAATCTTCGAGGGGCCAGTTTTCGTGGAGTCCGCAGAGGATGCTGTTGAAGAAAGCATCACCTGCGCCTGCGCCGCCGATGATGTAGTCGTCGGGGAGATCGAGGGAGGGCTGGAAGAGTTCTTCGCCATCAGCTTTAAGCGCGTAAGCACCGATGTGCATGTGGATGACGATGAGTCTCGGGCTGCCCATGGCCTGAAGGTTTTTTGCAGAGGCGCGGAGGGCATCGGAGTCGAGGGTGTCGCCGTCGAGAATGGTGTGTCCGGTGATCTTGCCGGATTCGAATTCGTTCAGGATCACGTAGTCGGTGTATTTGAGTGCAGGCGGGACGATCTGGGAGAGTCGGTCTGAGTCTTCGCTGACGGTATCTATGCAGGTGAGGATGCCTTGCTCCTGAAGGCCGTGGAGGATTTTGGCGGCGACGGTGCCGAAATCGGGGTCGGGCGCGTCTATGCCGTCCATGAGCAGGAGGTAGCCGAGGGCGGCGATTTTTGCTTTGATGGATTGGAACGGGACGGTTTCGTAATTGACGAGTACATTTGCGCCTCGGGAGTGGAAGAAAGTTCGTTTACCGGTTTCCTGAACGGTCATGACTTCGGTGTAGGAGGTGGGGGCATCTTCGGTGGTGAGGAGATGGGTGGTGTCTATGCCGCGCTGCGCACATTCTTCGAGTATGCGCCGTCCGTCGTCGTCGCTGCCGACGAAACCAACCGCTTCGAGGGGGATTCCGAGGTCAAAACGGGCGATATCCATCACGAGGTTATGGGCGAGTCCGCCGCCGGAGAATTCCTCGTGGGAGATGTCTGCGAGGGTTTGTTCGGCGGGCCATTTGTTGATCATTCTGACGTGGTCCATGATGAACGTGCCGATGCCAGAAATGCCTGTGCGTTGTGTCATCTATTACTTTCCTGTTGCTATGGGAGTTCCGTCGATTGCCGTCAATCTCAGCATGAATCCCCAACCGCCCCCGTTTTGTGTAACTTGAACGAGCAGTTCATTTTTGCCTTTTTTCAATTTGACGGGGATGATGTCCTCGTCGAGCAATATTCCGCGATCCACGTTGTTTTCGTGGACGGATTCGCCATTGAACCAGACACGTACTCCATCGTCGCTTGCGACTCGAATTTGAATATCGGCGGTCCCGTTGGAGTCAATCATAACGTAGCCGAACATGGTGGCGGAATCCTGTTGGCCAAAGGCTCCGGCAGCGTTGATTGTTGGTCCGGAAACGTATTGCCTCCACTTCAACTGCTTGCCAGCGGCGCGGTAAGTTGCTTTGAGATCGACAAATGGAGCATTTATGGGGTTCGCGCTAAAGCCATCGTCGGCAGACCATGGAAAGGGGCCAATGAGGCTCCATCGGGTAAAGAAACCCATCAGCGGCGTAATTTCCATTATGACGCCCTGTTCCATTGCCATGCTGAGGACCGACTGTACGGAAGCGGTGTCGCGAGCGGCCTTGAATAGTGATTTTCGGAGTGTGTTGATTTCTTGTGAATATTCTCGTGGATCCATCATGGTAGACAGGGCGACGAGGGCGACGATCGACTCGCCGGGAAGATCCGTAATATCAAGGTAGGTGAGGATTATTTTGAGAGCATCCGGCGACGGATATTTTCTGATCCCTTCAAATGCAATCTTGCGAAACTCATCGTTGTCGGTCGTCTGGTAGAGAGACAGATACGCTTTGCCGGCCTCTGGTGCGGCGTTCTTATGGCTCATTGCGTCAGCAAAGGTGAGCAGTTTCTCGACATCGAGTTTGCGTTCGTCTTCGGGTCGGGATTGGACATAAGCGGTCACCGCGTCCGCGCCGCCGGGCAGTTCGGATTGGACGAGGGCTTCGAAGGCGAGGGCCTGACGAGTGGGGTCGTTGCTGGCGGCGTTTTTGAGGAGGAGGTCGAGGAAGACGGGATCTTTTTTTCTTCCCATTACGCCGAGGAGGCCGAGCTGCATTTCTGAGGGAGCGGCTGGGTACGCGCTGAGGAGTGCTAGAGAGGATTCGCGACCGATCAGGTAGTCGAGTGCCATCAGCGCAGGCGCCTGGAGATCGCGGGCTTTGGATGTGCTTGCGGCTTTGAAGATTTCGGGGATTACGGAAGCGTCTCCGTAGCGGCCGAGTCCGGCGAGTGCTGCACCTTTGGCGTTGGGTGAATCAATTTGGTCAAGAATGTCGCGATAGAGATCTATTCCTTGGTTCCAGTTGCCGCCCCTTTGAAGTATCGCCTCTGCGAGATGAAGGGACGCGTCGATGGCTTGGGGCCGGAGTTGAATCTTTACTTTTGTCGTAATTTCCATGAATTCGCCTATCAGGGATGGATCACCAGAAGAGGCGAGTGCGCGCATGGCGGCAATCTGGACATCGAACTCATTCGGATCGAGGAGATGGGCCGGGAGTGTGATATCGGTTCGCAGGGAGATCGTTCGCAGCGCGTCGATTATTTCGATTTTGTCCTGGTTTGTGCCGTGGTCGAGCTGCGATTCGAGGATATTTTGGGCGGACGTGGATGACATGGCGACGAGCGCATCGATGGTATCGCTGCGAAATTGGGGTTGGGAAAGGTATGGAACCAGGGCAGCGAGGTCGTGTCCCTCTGGTGCGACTTTTCCGAGCAGGCGCAGTGCTTCGATCCTGGTGTAGGAAGGTACTTCGTCGTTGAGGAGTGCGATGAGTTGATTAGTGGCGAATTTCCGGTCGACTTCGTGGCCGGGTGCCATGACAGCGTGGCAGATGTCGGAGAGGATATTTCCGGCGGTGCGCCAGATGCGCTGGTCCTCGTGTTGGAGGAGCCCAATGAGATCGGGGACGGCGCGGATGCCTACGCGGGGGAGCATTTGACGGGCGGCAGCGCGCTGAACATCGGTTCCGGTTTGGAGGGCTTGAATGTGCACATCGTAGTCGGAGGCGAAACACGGGAGGGCGAGGAGAGTGATTATGATCGCATATCGTTGTGTCGAGATCATCGTCATTTCCTAGATGTGCCAAGGGGCGCGGTAGGCGCGTGTGATGTGGCGATTGGCGGCTTCGTCGTTCAGGAACCGCTCGGCATCGCCGTCCCAGTGGAGTTTTCTCCCGGTTTTGAGCGCGATGCCTGCGAGGAGTGTGGGAGTGGTGGAGCGGAAGCCTTGCTCGATGTCGGCGACGGGTTTCTGGCGGGTTCGTACGCAGTGGAAGAAGTTGTTGTGATGCTCGGGGTTTGCCCAGGACTGTTGGGGCGGGAACATTTTTTCCTGGGTGCGTCCGTCGCTGTGTGTGACGGTAAACACGCCGCGGTGGCATTCCAGTCGACCCTCGGTGCCGTAGAATTTCATGCCGAAGTCTTTGTTTGAGTAGGCGCTGACGTGACGCTGTTCCCAGGTAACTGTGCAGCCGGGGTATTCGAACAGGGCTTCGATGTTTTCGTAGTTGTCGGAGTGGGGTGCACCTCTATAGCTTCCACCGAGGGCCTGGACGTTGAGGGGGCGGTCTTGTCCGATACCCCAGTGAAGTACGTCCATGAGGTGTACGCCCCAGTTGGTGAGTTCGCCGCCTCGGGCGTAGTCGTGCCATCCCATAAAGCCTCTGAATCGCTGTGGGGAAAATTCCGTCCAGGGGGCGGGGCCGAGCCACATGTCCCAGTCGAGTCCTTCTGGTGAGTCTCTTTTTTCTTCGATGCCCTGGAGCCCATTGGTACCGATCCAGGCTGTAGCAGTGGTGATTTTTCCGAGTAATCCTTCGCGAACGATGCGGATGGTTTCCTTAAACACGTCCATGGAGCGGTGCTGTGTCCCCACCTGGACTACTCGACCGTAGCGGCGCGCGGCATTGACCATAGCACGGCCTTCGTGGATTGTGGTGCAAACGGGTTTTTCGACGTAGACGTCTTTTCCGGCCTGGCATGCCATGACCGTGATGAGGGGATGCCAGTGATCTGGGGTGACGACCCACACGGCATCGATGTCTTGACGCGCGAGGACTTCGCGGAAATCTTGATAGGTATCTGGACGTTTCCCAGTTATAGTCTCTACATTTTCAGCGACTTCCTCATAGCGCCTGTTGAAAACATCGCACAGGGCGACAATATCGCAGTTGGGGTTGTAGGCCAGAGAGTAGGCGTGGGCGCGTCCCATGCCGCCGTTGCCGATGATTGCGATACGTACTTTGTCGTTGTAGGCTACCCGCGCAGCGGACGCGGTGGACGGTGCAATTACGGCACCCGCTGCAATTGATCCAGCGGTCTGCAGAAATAATCTTCTATCCATAGTCGACTGTCCTCTTCAGGGTTGAACGGATAGAAAGCTGTCCGCGTTTTTCGGATCACCGTCTCCCTTATAGATCGTTCGCATGGGGTAGGGGGAGAGTGGGCGGGTTGTACCCTCTCGTCCACGACGCGCGCCTTTCGACGCGATTACTGCTTCCGGAGCGTTGTCGTTCTCGACCCAATCGGCTATGGTACTTAGCCAGTCGACTTCGCTGATGCCGGGTCCGCCGCCGCAGTGTCCGCATCCGGGAATCAGATAGAGGCGCGCGTAATCATGTATGCCAGGGTCGCGTTCGAGAAGGGCATCGAAATATTGGGCGGTTCGTGTTGCGGGGAGCGCCGCGTCGGACCAGCCGTGCCAGAGAATGAGTTTTCCGCCGAGCGCTTTGAATTCGTCGAGGTTGGTGTCGACGGCACTCAGGGTAGATGCGGCGAGTTCCCAGTCCTGCGCCCAGGTGGAAAAGTCGTAGTCCGAGTAGTCCCAGTCGGGGTCGTTGAAAATGAAGTTTCTGAATAGTCCGACGCAGAAGAAGAATCCGAGGCTCGGATTGTCGGATTGGTTGGGATTCGGGCCGACCAGCCATGTGGCCCACTCCATTTCTGAACCGATTGGGAAGCCGGGATGGATCTTTCCGTTCTGGTTGTCCGGGCCGTTATAGATTGTGCTAATCGCGGCTCGTTGATCGGTGGAGAGCCATTTTACTGCATTCAGATCGAATTCCACTTTCGCGGGGTCTGAGAGTATGCCGTCTTTGAGTCCATCCTGGTCGTCGCATTGTTCAATAATCTCCTCGAAGAGTCTTTGAATTTCCTTTCTGGTGAGAATGGTCTTGTCCAGGACTTCGGGATCGGGATAGAACCCCTGCACGATGTTCAAACCTGTAGCGGCGAATCCAGCCCAGTCAAATGCTGGCGCGCCGGCGACGATACCGTCAAAGTCCTCGGGATAGCGTTGGGACTCCATCATGGCCTGACCGCCTCCGCGTGAGCATCCGAGAAAGTAGGAGTATTTGGGATCGGAGCCGTAGTGTTCGCGGATGATTGCTTTGGCGACTTCTGCTGTGCGGTGGACGGCTACGTGTCCGAAGTTTACCTGTGCGAGGGCATCATTGAGTGCAAAGCTTCCGTCGGCGACCTGATGTCCTGTGTCGGTACCGACTGTGGCGTAGCCTTCTCGTACTGAGCCGCGTGCGCTGTTTTGCACTGAGCCGACGAATCCTCCGCCTCCACCCATCGCGAAGCGATCATTCCAGTCGTCGGGAAGCAGGAGTTCGAAATTGATCGTGCCTCCAATTATGCCGTCGACGTCGTAGTGGGAGGCTTCACCATCGATGTGCTGGATGGAGATGATTTCGACATCCGGCAGTTTCATATCTTTGAGGGCCTTGTCTGATCGTTGAGACGCGGCTGAGGCGCTGCCCGAAAGGCACAGCACGAGTAGAAATACTTGGAATTTCATGTAATTCTCCTGAATCTAGTTGTTGCGTCCCATATTTTTGAACAGATACATACCTTCTTTTCCCGGGGCAACGATGTCTTTCCAGCCGTTCCCGTCGATATCGGTAATCCATAGGTAGATGCCCGTGCCGCTATTGCGATCAGCCGGACCATAATCGAGCGTGTGCCGGGCGAAGTCGCCTCCGTCTATATCGTAGTAATAGACGCCCACCGGGTCGTTTGCACCAGGGTCGCCGCCGGAGTGCGCGCGCCAGCGTTTACCTGTTATGAGTTCGAGTTCGCCGTCGTTATCGATATCGGCCAGAGCCATCTCGTGAAACTGTGAACGTTTAGGTTCGATTTCGTGAAGGGTCCAGGTGCGTTTTCCGTCGCTGTCTTTTCCTTGTTCCCACCATGCCAGGCCGTAATCGTGTCCCGCGCCGACAATGAGGTCGTTGAGTTTGTCGCCGTTGATGTCCAGTACGAGAATTGGGACGCTCGAACTTGTATAGAGTTTTGGTTCTTCGTGAAAAGGCCATTCATTTTCGAAGGGTTTCTCCGGTGCCTCGAACCAGCCGCCCTGAATAATGAGGTCGCCGCGTCCGTCTCCGTTGATGTCGCCGAACCCCAGGCCGTGACCCGTTTTCATCTCGGAGATGGTATGAATGTCGAATCTCGGTTGTGTGTCTTTGCCGCGTTGGGGGAGTAGGCGAATGATTCGCTGGGGGCCGTTGGGAGTGTTGGGTACGATGTCGATAGTACCGTCCCCGTCGATGTCCCAGAAGCAAGGTTTTTCGATGTTGCCGACCGTGGCGATGTCGTGGACTTTCCATTGGACCGTGCGACCGAGCGGATTTTCGCGCCACGTGAGTTTTTGTCCGAACCACGCGCCGGAAACGATGTCCATAAAGCCGTCGCCGTTGACGTCCATCGGGTAATCGCCGAAGTCGTCGAAGTAGTCGCCTTGGGGTTTCACGTCGCAAATTTTGTGTGATTCCGTGAACGTCGGGCCGGGGAACCAGTACTCGCCGGATACGATATCGAGCTCGCCGTCATTGTCGACATCGAAAACGGAGCAGGCTTCGTATGTTGTGTCGCCGATGCGGGTTCGCTCGAATTGGAGATTCGCTTCCGGGGCGGCCAGGGCCAGAGTCAATGCTACTATCCACATGTGGCTGCAACTCCTTCTTCTTGTAGAAAGGATTCATTGTAGCAAACGACATGGGAACTTAGAAGGGTGAAAATTCAGGGTTGTCTGGTTACGCTGGCGTGGTCAATGTATCGATGTTCACCGACGCTGGAGGTCCTTAGTTGAAGGCTGTAGCCATCCTTTGAGACGCGGTATGTGTTAGTCCGGACGGTATTCGCCGGGGTATCGGGCAGATTACGCAGAAGTTCCTCAAGTACGCGTCCGTCTACCTGTTCCGGTGATGGGATTCCGAGAATTCGGCATACCGTTGGCGCGATATCGACGTTCGCCGTCGGGGCTTGGCTACGTTTTGCAGATTTGAAGGCGGGGCCATTCGCGATGAGCGTGGCGTGGATGTCGTAGGGACTGAGGGTACCGTGTCCTGCGACGCCTGAGAGGCTGGTGGTGCCTGCGTAGCCGTATTTATTTTTGGCGTGTGACCAGTTTGCGGTGACGAGAATATCGCCTGCCCGTTCGTGGTTCCAGTGGATAAGATCGTGTGAGAGGGTTCCTTCTACCCAACCGTGTTCGCTGCCGGGAGAGTCTGCACGGGTAAAAATCGCTCCGATCGCCGGATCATTCTGGAAGGCGGCGACCATAGACGCGATCTGCTTCTTATTGCCCGAGCGAAGGTATACGGCGCCTCCGACAATGACGACATCTTTGTCGAGTTTGTTTCGCTTGAGGATTCGGGAGAGGCTGGTGCCGGTTGAATGGGTGGAGAATCCGTGGTCCGCCGTGACCAATATGTTCAATCGATCCTTTAGCCCGGCATCGGTAATCGTTTCCAGGATGCGCGCAATTTCGAGATCGACGAGCTTCAGGGCGCGCAGGGTTTCGGGTGCGCCGATGCCTTTTTCGTGGGCGGTGTGGTCGGGATCCGACAGCCACATATAGGTGAGATCTGGAAGGCCGTTCTGGTCGATTTCCATGAAGAAGGAATCTACCGCCCATGCGTTCCGTCCTTCGTTGGGGGCGGCATCTTCGGGGACGGGGCCCAGGGTATTCATAACTTCATCGCGTCGCGATTCCGGAAGGATGACTCCCCGATGGACGATGCCTCTGCCTTTTCCTTTGTGGTTGAGGAGGTAAGCCGAGCCAGCGGAACCAGAACTGACGACGAAGATTTCTTTGCCCAATGCTTCCAGATGTTCGCCCATCGTTATTGTCGTGAGGAGGTTTCCACCGGTTTCCTTTTCGATGTTCATGAGGCTGCCGGAGGACGAGGTGCTGAGTCCTTTCGCGGGATCGATTTCAGGGAAGTAAACCGAGTTTCCCATGAGGCCGTGCGTGGACGGGTATGTACCTGTGGCAAGGCTGGGTGAATTTACACGGGTCACCGTGGGGATTGCAGCGTGGTGATTTTCTGCGAAGACGCCTTCCTCGGCGAGCGCGTTCAGGGTTGGCATGATTTCAGGGGTGACGTAGTCGGGGCGAAGTCCATCGAGGATGATGACGAGTACGGCGGGGTCGTCGGCTGCGCGGGATTGTATGGGCACTACGCAGAGGAGCGCGAAGACGATGAATAGAAATCGGTTCATGGAATGGGAATCCTGTTGTCGTGATTGGATTTGTTATACAGTTTGATTGTTTTGGTGTCAAAATTCGGCCGGGAATTTTGTGTGGAGCCCGCGTTTCGTTATCATGGGGAGCGTTGTTGTGCGATTGTTTAAGGGGACTAGCTATTTTGATTTATTTGAAGGCGATTGTGCTGGGGATTGTGGAAGGCGCGACCGAATTTTTGCCGGTTAGCAGTACAGGGCATTTGATTCTGGTGGAGCGCTTTTTGCAGTTGAGCGATGATACGGCCTTTAATAATGCGTTCATGGTGCTGATTCAGTTTCCCGCGATTCTTTCAGTCGTGCTGTATTTTTGGGGCGAGATCTGGCCTTTCGTTGATAATATTGCTGTGCGTACGCAACGGATGCGTCTGTGGAAGAAATTGATGGTTGCGCTCGTCCCGGTGCTCATTTTGGGGGGATTGTTCGCGGATACAATTGACAAGTTGTTGTTCGCGCCGATCCCGGTGGCGATTGCGCTGATGGGGGGCGGGGTTGTGCTGATCGTGATGGAGCGGGTGCTGAATCCTTCGCGCGTTCGGGATTTGGGGGAGATTTCGATGCGGACGGCTCTGGTCATCGGGCTGTTTCAGTGCGTGGCGATGATTCCGGGGACTTCGAGGTCGGGCGCGACGATTTTCGGGGCGATGGTACTCGGTGTGGATCGGAAGACGGCGGCGGCTTTTTCGTTCATTCTGGCCATTCCTACGATGGCTGCGGCGACGGGGTATAAGCTGGCGCAAAATGGGTTGTCATTCACGGGTGAGCAGTGGGGGGTACTGGCTGTAGGATCGGCGGTGTCGTTTGGCGTGGCCTATGCGTCGGTGGCGATGTTGATGGGGTATATTCAGAGATATAGTTTTGCAGTGTTCGGGTGGTATCGGGTAGTGCTCGGAGCAGTGTTGTTCGGGGCGATTTTGGGCGGGGTGTTTGGATAGGTGCGGGGGTTGTTCATACGGTCCCTGGTTTCCGGTTCGTTATTTGAGAAGGACATTGAAATCGTGTATATTCAAATTGATCGACTACTGTGCAATTTGCGTAAGCGTCATAAGCGTCAAAATTGGTCGAGTATCCATTTCGGATTTTCTTGCCGATTTGGAGACTATCTATGAGTAAATACCGCTTTGGTGATGGGGCAGCAATCGTATTCGGCGGTTCTGGAGGGTTGGGAGGTGGAATCGTTGAGATGCTGGGTGACAACGATGTGAATGTAGCGTTTACTTATTTAACGAATGAAGATGCTGCCCAAAAGAAACTCGCTCGGCTAAGGGGAAAAGGTGTTGAAGGGTTCATCGAGAAAGTAGATCTTCTTGACCTTGAAACTACAACTTCTTTTGCGAACAAGGCCAAAGAGAAATTTGGCAGAATTCATTCAGTCATTTTCGCCACGGGTCCTTTTCTGAATATATTGCCGATTATGGACGCGAATCCAGAGGATGTTTATACAACGCTAGATATAGACGTAAAGGGTTTCTATCATGTTCTCAAGGCGACGGTCCCTCTCTTGCGCGAGGGTGGAGGAGGCTCTATAACGGCGTTGACGACCGCGGCTATCCATAAATACATCAGTACTGATGCCTTGTCCACGGTACCGAAAGCTGGGGTTCAGCATTTATGCACTGCCATCGCCAGAGAGGAAGGAGAACACGGCATACGGGCAAACTGTGTTGCGGTAGGTTTGATTGCGGTAGGTTTGTCTCAGGAGATCGAATCACCTCCCGGGGGTATTTTGGACCAATGGATGCAGCAGGTGCCTCTAAACAGAGCTGGAGCGCCTGAAGAGTTGTCCGATGTGGTGGTTTTTCTTGCTTCTGAAAATGCTGGCTATATCAGCGGTCAGTCTCTTCCAGTGGACGGCGGCTACTCGGCGTAGTCTTCGGAATTGTGCGAAAAAGAAACCTAGGGTCAGGGGATTAGTATGAGTTCAAAAGAAAATCAGATCGTGATTCAGCATCAAAAGGATTTACTTGAGATATTTGCTTCGGTGACAGATGAACGAATCGGTATGAAGCACTCTCGTTACGTCATCGACGACTATTTTAGTGCTGATGAATCGATCAAGCCTTGTTGTGCAGCGGTTCCTGCTAGCGCGGATGGTATTTATGCTCTCTGGTTGGTGGCTGAAGGAGCAGATCCGAAAAAACGCATTCTTTACCTGCATGGCGGAGGTTATGTCGTGGGGTCTTTACGGGGTTATCAATGTTTGGGCAGTCATCTTTCTGCAGCGACTGGGGCATGTGTGTTGCTCATCGATTATCGTCTGGCGCCCGAAGATAAATTTCCAGCGGGAATCGAGGATGTTAAGACGGCCTTTAACTGGATGCTGAAGAACGGGCCTGATGGAGCCTCTACAGCGGCCAAATCTTATATTGGAGGCGACTCCGCTGGAGGTGGTCTGAGTCTGGCATCTACGTTGGCGATGAGAGATGAAGGATTAATTCTTCCTGACGGGGTGGTGGCGTTGTCGCCTTGGACTGAACTTGAACCCACTTCAGCTTCTTTTGAAGACAACAGTGAAACTGATCCGTTCTTGTCTAAAGAAGGGATCACGGGGATGGCCGACGCTTATGTAAATACTGAAGATGAGAAACGCAATCCGCTAGCATCGCCTCTGTTTGCTTCTTTTAGGGACTTTCCAGATTTACTAATCCAGGTTGGCAGCAGGGAAATGTTACTCGATGATTCGAAGAGGGTCGCTGAAAAGGCTAAAGAAGAAGGGTGTCAAGTTGACTTACAGGTTTGGGAAGATATGGTTCACGTTTGGCAGGGATACGCTCCCTTTTTGCCCGAAGCTGTCGAGGCATTGGATGCGATTGGACGTTTCGTCAACAGGGGTCAGTGAAAGACTCAACATTTACGCAGCTTCGTTGACCGGAGCTGCCAGTAGTAAAAGGAGCAGGACATGAAAGTCGGAATGTTAATGGTATTTCAGAATTTTATGGATCAGATCACGGATGCTGAGGCGTATCAACGGGATATGCATATCGCTGATCTTGCCGAGCCGTTGGGATTTGATGTGCTCGGAGCCGTGGAACATCATTTCAACAGTTACGCGATGGCTCCGGACGGGATGCAATTTCTTTCTTACATGGCTGGTAGAACCAAGACGATTGAGTTGATGACGGGAGCGGTGATACTTCCGTGGTGGGATTCACCGTTGCGCGTGACGGAGAAAATGGTGTTGCTGGATCATCTGTGTCAGGGTAGAGCACTTTTTGGTATTGGTCATGGTCTTGCTAGAAGGGAATACGACGCATTTGGGGTGGATATGGGAGAAGCACGGGATCGTTTCGATGAATCGGCCGCGATCATTATCGAAGGTCTCGAAACTGGTTTCGTGGAGGCGGATGGGAAATTTTACAAACAGGCAAAAACAGAGGTTCGGCCTCGTCCATTTGCCAGCTTTCAAGATCGTCTGTATGCGGTTGCTATGTCGTCTCATTCTGTGCCGAAAGTCGCTGCTCTGGGAGCGGTGATGATGTGTTTTGCGCAAAAGCCGTGGGAGGAAATGACAGATCATTTTGATTCGTACCGTAAATCATTCAAGGAAAACCACGACAGACCTGCACCTCCCCCCATTTGCGTCGACTTTCTATGTTGTGATGAAAGCGGCGAACGTGCTGAGGAGCTTGCGCGAGAACACATGGCGAATTATTACGTCACCGTCATGGAGCATTATGAAATGGCGAGTAACGTTTTCGATGGGGTTAAAGGCTACGACGACTATGCCAGCGGGGCTGAAGTACTTCGCGAAACTGGCATGGAGGCAGCGGGTGAAGCTTTTGTCGACATAAATACCTGGGGAACGCCTCAACAAATTCTTGAAAAACTGGAGAGTCGACGGAACATTCTTGGTGACTTCGATTTAACGGTACAGATCAGTTACGGAGGCATGAGTCTCGAGAATGCAGAAAAGAGTATGAGGTTTTTTGCCGAAAGGGTTCTTCCGGAATTGCAATCGTGGTCACGGGTCGAAGTTGCTCCCTAGACACGCTCGTCTGACGAGTCCAAACAGGTGACCGGCCCAGAGATGATGGCGGACATCAGCAGTTTGATCCTTTAAGCCCCCATCTGTACGAGTTCCAATATCGTGCCGTCCGGGTCCTTAAAGCATACGAATCGAGACGCGGGCATGCCCCCACCCCCACCCACTGTCGCCGGTTCGGAAATCAATTCAACCCCTCGGCTTTTCAGGGTTGCGACGTCTGCATCCATGTCGGTCGTGGACATCGCGAGGCGCGCTATCCCCAAATGATAGAGATGCGAATAGGGCGGCGCGTCATCGTGAGGTTCTTTCCACTCGAGCAGATCAATCATCATCGTTGAACCGGGCAGTAGCATCAGGCCACCTTTCACGAGGTACGGGGGCATTCCCACTGCAGCCGCGACTTCCGGAGTATTGCGTTCGGGCACCATCGCCAACAGCTTGAATCCGAGCGATTTGTAGAACTCTACGGATCGGTCAAAGTCGCTGCAGTTTATATTCACATGCACCATACCCGAAATATTCATGTCGTCTCCATTGCTCGTTGCCCGTTGAACTTCGACTTCTTCGGCATCTACACTTCCTGTCGGTGCGAACGCTGCGAACGCCAAACTGACACCACTTGTCCCCAAGAACGACCGGCGCGTCCAACTTCGTTTTGCGTCGAACATTAGGTTGCCTCCTTTTCTACGTTGAACTTTCGCGTGCCTCGCGAATCGTCATATGCATTGGCATGGTCCACCTTAAACCCTTGGCAGGTTAAGGTTCAACGATGCTGGATGATAGTTTTGCGATTTTTTTGGGTGGTATCGGGTGATGCTAGGGGGTATTATATTTTCGGGTTTCGTATCGGAGTTGTATTCTTGAGTCGGCTGGCATGGTTGCATCGGTCTGTAGCTGGGACGGCGCTCAAATTTGTGTATACTCTGTTCGTGTGCATGGAGGTTTATATTGATGGACAGCATCAATTCGGTCGACCGTGAAGGTGATGAAACCGGTATCTACTTGGGGGCGTTTAGATCCGTTTTTCGTTGGATCCGTCGTGATTTCGTATGGGGACTGTTGGTGGTTCCGATGGTTTTGAGTGCTGCGGTGTGGGTTCTCTCGGTACTGGATGTCAATGGGTGGGGTGATACGGCTCCGTTCAAGGATCTTATGGAAATAGTCCACCCGTCATTTATCGCGGGCTTTTTGCTGGTGTCCTGGTGGAGATGGTTTTCAACGCGGAACGTCGGCTTCGCGTTTTTGGGCATCCTGGGAGTGTTTGTGTTGAGCCGTGAACTGATGGGACAGGGTTGGAGCGTTTTGCTGTATGCGGGTCTCGTTTCCCTTTGTATTTATGCGACGCGAAATCAGCAGAAGCTGGATAGTCTTTTTCCGTCGAGGTGGGCGGCCTCGTTTCTGTTGATGTGTTTCGTCTGTTATGTCTGTTCACAGCTACTTGATCGTGGGGCGGTTAAACGGATCGGTTGGCTGCTTACTTGGGATAAGAGTTGGGAGGTGCCCTATTCGTCGAATTTTGAAGAAGCCCTTGAGGTGCTGGGTGGAGTTTTCCTTTTGCTGATTCCGTGGGTAGTTGTTATAAAGAAAGCGGACCGGTAATGGAAGATGTTCTGTCGGGCGCTGGAAGCTATCTGGGTACACCACCAATGTTTTGCGAAATATTACGATATTTGGCATTTTACGCTAGTAACGCTGCTCTATGAGAAGTAGTCGATTCGCATAATTGCCTGGAACTCAATGATTTACAGATAGTTTTATCTTGGCATACCAATTGCGCGTAATGGGCGCGATGTACTACTTCCAACAATCCAACGCCAACAACATCGGGAGAAATCAGATGGTTGAACCGATCCCATTTCGAAAGAACGAGACCTGCGATGGCGACGACCAGAATACGGACACGCCCGCTTCTGAAGAGTCCCATACAAAGGAAGATCTTCGAACTTACACCAACGAGGAAGTTTCTGAGATCATTCGCCTCGCATTACGCAGCGTGGACAACGAGGATCGGGACACAGTTAGCCACAGCGAAATGTTGGTCATTGGCAAGGATTTCGGGCTTAGCCCCGAGGACATCGAACGCGCTTTCGTCGAAGCGGACAAAACGCAACAGACTGAGGAATTGGAAAAGCAGGCGCGCATTATTTTTTTGATTCACGCTGCCACGTTCGCCGTGATAAATGTTGGACTGCTTCTCTTGAATTTGCTTACCGGGATCGACAAGGTGGTGTGGTTTGTATATCCTCTTGTGCCTTGGGGCGCGGTGTTGGGTGTCCATTGGGTCATCAGCAGATTCGTACTCAATTGGCTGACCGACATGGCGAAAGAACTTGACCGCACGAACGCCGTCGCGCACGGCGACCCGTTGTGCACGGATTTCACTATCCCCGATCTCTTTGGATCTATGGCGGAGGCGAAGGGTATCGCGCACATCGAGGATTCGGTGTTATCGCTTGAGTTTGAGACGAGAGATACGATCTTCGGCGCTCTGAAGTCTAAGCCGAAAGAAGTACGCGTCCCGCTCCAAGATATCACGACCGTCCAACTTGATCGCGGCCTGTGGCAGACGAAGCTGCGGCTTCGTGGTCGCGAGCTGCACTGCTTCACCGAGGTTCCCGGAAGCAGCGGCGGCGAAGCAGTTCTTGTAATCGCCCGGCAATCACGGTTGGCCGCGGAAAGATTCGCGCGGGTACTCACGGAGTAGGTAGCGAAGGAACGGTAGATACGGGAATGTCGTTCGTTTGGAGAATGTGCCGTCCATCAACGAGGAATCGTCAGTGTTACGGGCAATGGTTCGTCTGGTCCAATGAGAACGTTTTCGGCTTCGTATTCGAGCTTAATGTAGGTGTTCTCCGAAACGTCCTCGACACGGATAATTACGCGCGCGTCGGCGTTGAGTGTGATGGCACCCGGACCTTTGTCGCCGGTTCGTTTTAGTTTGTAGGTGAGATGAGAATCGTTTTTGATTTCCACCCAGAGATTCGTCCTATCTTTGTAGTGGGCTGGAAATACTTCTATGGAGGCGTCGAAAAGGGGACCCAGGTGTTCTTTGCGGCCAATCATCCGGTTTTGTCCCCATGCTGCTGTCCGTGCGTCGTTCAATGCTTCCTTCACGCCCTCCTGCGTGAATTCTTTCACGAATACCAACGTAAGTGCCCGATGATCGCCCGTCTCGCTATGGTGCAGCATTGAAGGTGAATGGTAATCGCTGTTTCCCAACATTGCCAATCCTTTATCCAGACACCACCTGTGCGCCTGGGGATAGTAGGATCCACCGTTGAGCACCTCTATGCCGCCTAGCCAATTCTTTTCATGAAGCTTGTCGTGTACTCTTTTCCAATCGCCCCGCTTAAGTCCTTGCCAACCCGGATGATTCCAAAACACGAATCCGCCCTGATCGATTGCGGCCTCAACCGCTTCCAAAAAATCCGGTGTATTGATCGGGTCGACGTCTTTTATGAACACGGCGTTGAAATGTCCCGGCGGAGTATCCCGCGTGATCTCCGTTCCCTTAATCAGCATGATGTTTTTACGCTGCGCCGTAGGCAGTGCCACTTGGTACGATGCGTTGTGGTCGTCGCTCACGTACTTTTTGTGCGGCTGATATTCGATATGATCGGTGACCGCAATCGCGTCAATTCCCTCACGCCACGCCTCATCCATACGCACGGTAGGCCACACCAACCCGTCCGAAAAAACCGTGTGTGTATGGAAATCGGCAATGATGGTTTTGTAGCCGGGTATATCTGGGAACTGAATTTCCTGCCGGGTATCTGAAGCGGCGAGGTTCGCCGTAATTGCGGATACGATGCAAAGGGACGAACAGGCAAGTTTGAATTTTGAAAACATGAATTTGCTCCTCTTTTGGGCCGCTGGCGTTTAGTCGACAGGATAGCACGTGCATCTAGCTATGAATCAATTTATATCCCTTAAACTGTACAACGATTCAGAGGGTATGAAGTTCTAATGAGAATCGTCCTCAACCACGAATCAGACCTTCGGAACAATATTTTCAGCACACAGAATTGCGGCGAGGCCGATGGGGTATATTCGGACGCGTAGTTTCGCGGTGTTCGGCTGGTATCGGGTAGCGCTCGGGCGGTGTTGTTTGGGGCGATTTGGGCTACACGGACGGCAAACTTTGCTGCGAATGAGCAGGTTAATTGTTGACAATGCGTACAGGAAAAAAGTGTTGCTATTTACTTCATTTCCCCATAGAATGGATCAAACAAACAACGGCGACGAAAGGAAAAGCAATGAGAATTCCATTCAGCAGAATGTTTGAGGACGATGGGCATGGTTCCTACACTCCGAAATACCGATTTACAGTAGACGGAGTCACGTTGGGAAAAGAAACTCATCTTACGCCGGGCGTCTTAAACTGCGGAGTGGATATTGCTAACTACGTCGACCACGATCTAGAAATTGAACAGCACGAAGGTGGAACTCCGCAAATTGAGAGCACCTACTGAGTACTCGACTTGTGGCGGAC
>DTSJ01000055.1 GCA_012965445.1 Candidatus Hydrogenedentota bacterium | reverse complement strand
CCTGGCGAGTGGAGCAAAAAAATGGCGAAAAAAGTGTGGCGACATACCCTGACGAAAAAAGAACAGAAACTATGGGATCGCGAGGATATGAAGGGCTGGTGCAAGGCGCTTGAGGGTTGCGTCGAAGATGAAGGTCGCGAAGGGAAGTGCAAGAAATACATGATTTACAGCCATGATGGCGAGTTGCTGACCAAAGGTGACGTTATTGCGCTGCCCCAGCCGAAGTCGGAAGGAACAACCCGGGAACCTGTTACATTCTAATCCGTTTACTCCAGAAAAAAATTTTGACCGCCATTGAATCAGTACTTATACTCAATGGCGGTTTTTTGTTATATTCTGAATTCAATCAAAGAGTCTTGAAAAGGATTGTTGTTATGAAAATGTGGTGTACACTCGTCTGCTGTGGATTACTGACGTTCACAGGTCATGCCGCCGCCCAGGCAGGCAAACATGATGAAAGGATCAAAAACGACGCTAAGTTTATTGAAGACAAAGTCATCGCATGGCGACGTGATATCCATGAGCATCCCGAACTCAGCAACAGGGAGTTCCGAACCTCTAAACTCGTAGCCGAGCATTTGAGTTCTCTGGGTATCGAGGTCCAAACGGGTGTCGCGCATACAGGGGTCGTCGGCATTCTCAAAGGCGGTAAGCCGGGTCCTGTGGTCGCATTGCGTGCAGACATGGATGGGCTGCCCGTAGTCGAAGTCGTTGACTTGCCATACGCATCGAAAGTTAAATCGAAGTATAATGGTCAAGAGGTCGGTGTCATGCACGCCTGCGGTCATGACAATCACGTCGCAATCTTGATGGGTACCGCCGAAGTTCTCGCGGGTATGAAAGACGACCTTCAGGGAACGGTCAAGTTCATTTTTCAACCCGCCGAAGAGGGAGCACCGACCGGAGAAGAGGGCGGCGCGGACATGATGGTGCGTGAAGGTGCCCTCAAAAATCCAGATGTCGATGCCATTTTCGGGCTTCATATTACTCAGGGTTGGGCAGTAGGAGAGGTCGCCTTCCGCTCGATGGGAATGATGGCTAGTGCCCAGAAATTTGAAATCTCGGTCACGGGCAGCCAAACACACGCGGCTCAGCCATGGAAAGGCGTTGATCCGATTGTTGTAGGTTCGCAGATCGTTCTGGGCCTTCAAACTATCGCTAGTCGTCAGATTGATACGACTCTTGCACCCGCAATTATCAGCATAGGAACCTTTCACGCAGGAGTTCGCAACAACATCATCCCGGATGACGTACACATGATGGGTACGATTCGCACCTTTGACCCCGGCATGAAGAAACAGATACATGAGCGCATTGAACGCACCGCAACAAACATCGCGCAGAGCGCCGGTGCGACGGCCGAAGTGACTATTTACGAAGGCGTTCCGGTTACCTTCAATGATCCGACATTGACGAACCAGATGACCCCAACCCTGGAGCGCGTATACGGTAAGGACTACATACAGGAAGCCCCGCGCGTAACCGGCGCGGAAGATTTCTCCTTTTTCCAGGAAGAGGTGCCGGGATTTTTCTTCTTCATTGGTGGGCGTCCACGTGATGTGCCGCGCGAAGAATCAATCGTAAACCATTCACCGAAATTCTACGTTGACGAAGCGGCCCTGCTGCCGGGGGTTCGGGCTATGACATCTCTCGCGGTCGATTATCTGGACATGCATGCGAAGTAAACTCGTTTTTGCCGGGCATCCGTCCAGGCGCGTTGCATTCCCCGGCTTATCTGAGATATGGTCATTCCTTCAATCGCGGGGTCAACTGAGAACAGGGGTACAGTATGAGCGATAAGATTACTGAAGAAGACAAAGGGTACTGGGCCGCAAACAAGCGGCTGATTGCGCAACTGCTCGCCGTATGGGCATTCGTCTCCTATGGATGCGGCATCCTGTTCGTTGAAGCGTTGAATAAGATTCAGTTTTTCGGCGTGCCTTTCGGATTCTGGATGGCGCACCAGGGCGCAATCTACGTGTTCATAGTTCTCATCATCGTTTACGCGAAGCGAATGGACACGCTCGATAAGAAGTATCATCATGATGATACGGGAGCGTCCGAATGAGTACCGAAAACTGGACCTTCCTTTTCGTCTTCATAACCTTTAGTACGTATTTGTATATCGGCTGGCGTTCCCGCGTCAATGAATCCGCCGGATTCTACGTAGCAGGCCAAGGCGTTCCCGCGATAGCAAACGGCGCAGCAACCGCCGCCGACTGGATGTCGGCTGCCTCCTTTATTTCGATGGCCGGACTCATATCAACCATGGGCTATGACGGAACGGTATACCTTATGGGCTGGACAGGCGGCTACGTATTGCTCGCGTTGCTTCTAGCCCCCTACCTCCGAAAATTCGGCCAATACACCGTGCCCGATTTCGTCGGCACCCGCTACTACTCCGACGTCGCCCGAATCGTCGCGGTAATCTGCGCTGTATTCGTCTCAATCACCTATGTTGCCGGACAGATGTCAGGCGTCGGCATCGTATTCAGTCGCTTCCTGGGGGTTGACATCCGAATTGGCGTTATCATCGGCATGTTCATCGTAGCCTTTTTCGCTCTACTAGGCGGCATGAAAGGCATCACCTGGACCCAGGTCGCACAATACGGTGTACTCATCACAGCCTTCCTAATCCCATCATGCGCAATCGCCTTCAAACTGACCGGTATCCCTATCCCCCAGATAGCGTTGACCACAAGCACTATCGTAGAACGGCTCAATCAAATCCAGGTAGACCTCGGCTTCACCGAATTTACTCAGCCCTTCCAGGGCAAAACCATGACCGACGTGTTCTGTATCACCGTCGCATTAATGGTTGGAACCGCAGGGCTCCCTCACGTAATCGTTCGCTTTTATACTGTACCGAACGTACGCGCTGCCCGGTATTCAGCCGTTTGGGCACTCATTTTTATCGCGCTCCTCTATACAACGGCTCCGGCACTGGCGGTATTTGCGCGTTATAACCTTCTGACCTCCTTGAACGGAGCTTCAATAAGCCAAGAAGCTGCTCAGAATACAGAAGAAACAGATGGAAAAGAAGTTTACACACTTTCAAAAATCAGTGAAGAGGGTGATGAACTAAACTATGCATGGACGAATTCGTGGCAGAAAACAGGCCTGCTGACATTCGAAGATAAAAACGGAGACGGAATCGTACAATTCGTAAAAGATGAAGCGCAGAACGAAGTTGTAGTCCACAAAGACATTGTCGTCCTCTCCACCCCCGAAGTAGCGGGTCTTGCGCCCTGGGTGATCGCACTTGTCGCTGCGGGTGGTCTTGCCGCTGCGTTGTCGACTGCCGCTGGTCTCCTGTTGGTCATTTCAAGCTCGCTGGCGCACGATATTTATTTTCGGATGATAAACCCGGAGGCAACAGAAGCCAAGCGCGTGTTCGTAGGTCGACTGATGGTACTGGCGGCCGTATTCGTCGCTGGATATTTCGGCGTAAACCCGCCCGGCTTCGTAGCGCAGGTTGTTGCGTTCGCATTCGGACTCGCGGCATCAAGTTTCTTCCCCGTCATCCTTCTCGGTATTTTCAGCACGCGCGTAAACCGGGAAGGCGCGATCGCGGGAATGGTCACGGGGCTCGTCTTCACCTCCACGTACATCATCGGCGTAAAATTCTTCGGCTGGTCGTACTGGTGCTTCGGAATTTCCGCGGAGGGCATCGGTGCGATCGGCATGCTGTTAAACTTTGCTGTGACGATTGCGGTGTCCGCTGTCACGCCGCCCCCGCCCCAAGAAGTCCAGGATATCGTCCAGTCGCTTCGCCTGCCCGACCATGCCGGCCCGGCGATAGTACTCGACGAAGGCCACGAATAGTGCCGGGAAAAGCTTAGTGCAGGCAGAAGTGGATTTCATTCGCGAAGACGGAAAACTATCAAATGGAGCCATCGCCACCCCGGCAATCATTCCCTACCGAGAGATTTAGTATAAACAGCCGAGAGTCAACGTGCTACCCTGATACTGATGTGTCCAGAAAATGAACACTCTAAGAAGGATGAGGGTAGCGTGAAACCGCATTCCGACATTAGTATAAATCGAGCGATGCACCTCGCCGTGATTCACCGATACGGTGAGATGTCCCTTGAACAATTGATTGACGGAGTGGATGCCCTGTTCTCGAATCCGGACTTCGATGACACCACAAATATCGTCTCTGATTTGTCTCACGCCTCATTAGAGGTGACTGGTGAGGAAATGAGAGAACATGCTGAATATTGTAAGAAAATACTCGGAGGCTCCAGCAACAGGCTCGCCATCATCGCGCCCGATGCCGTGGATTTCGGGTTATCCCGTATGTTCGAAATCATATCGGGCGCAATCGCGATGAATCCCTGCGGAAGGTCTGGGTGGGTTGGAGACCTAATCAGATAGTCAACAACTACTCAGCGAGTACTCAACAGCACTCAGCAGTGTGTCAAAACACGCTCGATCATCCCTCGCTTCGCGAGTATTGAGATACAAATTCAGCCTGCAACCCGCGTTTTCTCCTGCCTCCATATCCGTCACATTGTCCCCTATCATTACTGATTCTGCAAGATCTATCGCAAGATCTTCGGCGGCCTTTACAAGCATACCCGGCCGCGGTTTTCGGCATCCGCATCCATCCTCCGGCGTATGAGGGCAAAATAAAACCAAATCCAGCTCAACCCCCTCAGCCCGAAGCAGGTCTCTCATGCGCGCGTTGCATGCATTTACCTCTGCGCTGGTTCCAGTTCCACGACCGACGATGGATTGATTGCTGATTACAATCAGAAGATATCCGGCATTACGAGCCAGCTTCAATGCCTCGGCGCACTTCGATACGAGACGCACATCATCCGCATTTTTCAAGTAGTGAACGTGTTCAACGACCGTGCCGTCCCTGTCAAGAAACACAGCCTTATTCATGTCGCCGAAGATCCGTCATCTTGCGCAAAAGCATGTATTAGTTCTTCGGACGAGACCGTTGCAGTACCGACTTTCGATACCACGACCCCCGCCGCGTGATTCGAGATGGCCGCGGCCTCGTCCGGTGTCGCCTCGGCAAGCAGGCCAAGCACGAACGAGGAGATGACGGTATCGCCCGCGCCGGAGACATCGAAAACTTCCCTGGCGCGGGTCGGAATGTGGTGAGCAGGCTGACCATCTTGAAACAGAGCCATTCCCTCACCCCCCAAAGTAATAAGCAAGAAATCCGGGGACCACTTTGACTGAAGTTGAGCCACTACTTCCATAAGCGCTTGGTCTTGCTCGATAGGCAGCACAGGAGATGTTGGGTAAATGCCGGCCATCGCGAAAGCCTCCGCGCGGTTG
>DTSJ01000054.1 GCA_012965445.1 Candidatus Hydrogenedentota bacterium | reverse complement strand
ATTGGAACGGCTTGCCAGCGAAAGTCTTGGCAGTACCGTCACGCTGGGCAATCTTTCGGTATCGATTTTCCCCTCGGCGCATGTCGTTATCGATTCGGCAAAAGTCGCTGACGTGGACGATCCAGAGAAAACGATTACCATTGAGCAGGTCAATCTGGATCTGAAGCTGATTCCGCTGCTTACGGGCAAAATCTCGATTACGACTCTGGATGTCATCGGTCCAAGTATCACTGTTCTTCGCGAGGAGGACGGGATATTCATTGAAGGTCTGCCGCGAGGCGCATCAGAGGCGGCTTCGGGCGGCGACGCTGCTGAATCCACGGAAACTCCGACGGACATAGAGATGACGATTGACTTGCAGTCCTTTGCCCTGCGAAACGCAACGCTTATCTGGAAGAACAAAATCGCGGATGAGGAATACACGGTCAAGGAGCTGGACCTCGACGCGTCGTTTCAGTTCGCAGATGACCGGGCTGTCTTCTCCGACGTGGACGGCGGCGGCGTGTTTATGGAGACGATCGAATTTACTTATGGCGGCGATGAGCTTCGCTACGGATTGAAGGACGGAGTTATCGGACTCGACCAGTTGAGCGCGTCTGCATTGGGAAGTTCGCTAAATGTCGCCGGGGAGCTGAGCCAGAGCGATTCGGACAAGACGATTACCATCACTTCGGACGGCCTCGTACTCGACCAGATGCAGCCCTTCTTCGAGATTTTTGCACCCGCCGCCATAGAATTCGGAGTCAAAGGCACCCTCAAGCCGGATGTGCAGTTCGCCTTTACTCCGACCGGCTATCAGTCGAGTGGTTCGATAACGGTGTCTGGTCTCGCGGCGGGCATCGAAGATCTGATCGGCTTCGACAATATGGGCGGGAGTTTTTCGCTGGAGGCAACGGAAGCCAAGCAATCGGTAAAAGCCGAAAATCTTGCCGGGACGCTCAACGGCGCGCCGTTCAAAGTAAACATGGCCGCTGCGATGAACCCGACTACGGGGAGACTCGATCCCTTCGTGATGAACGCCTTCGGTGGTGAAGCAAGTTTGACGACGGGATTGAAAATTGACGATCCGACGTATCCGTTTACCTCTGAACTGAAATCCGGCGGCATGCTGATCGAAGAACTCGTGCCTGCTCTTGCGCCGGACATGCCGATCGCGATCATGGGAACGGTCAAGGAGCTCAGCGGAAAAATGGGCGGCACATTGGACGAAAACATGATGCCTTCGCTGACAGGTCAGATCCGGGTGCTCATGGGCGACGGGCTGATCAAGGATGTAAACCTGGGTCAGGAAGTGCTAGGTTCTGTCACCAATTTGCCGTTTATCGGCGGGGCACTGCTGGACGTGGTACCGAGCGGCCTTCAGAATTTTCTTGCAGATGACCATACCGTACTGCACGAAGTATCCGGGAGTTTTACGCTTGCGAAGGAACTGCTGACTTCGAGCGATATGAAAATCGTCAGCGATTTTTTCATGCTGGACGCATTGGGAACCATCGGTCTGGACACTAACCTGAATCTGGATTCGGTCATCCATTTCGACAAGGATTTCTCGGCTGACATGGTTGATCAGGTCAAAGAACTTCGCGGACTGCTCGATAATCAGGGTCGAATGTCTTTCCCTGTCAAAATTACGGGTATCCCGCCGGATATCACGACCACGCCGGACATATCCGGGATCCTCAAAGATGTCGCCAAAGGTGTGGTGCGCAATGAAGTGGAAGACATGATTAAGGAGGAAATTGGAGACGAGATCGGCGAGCAGTTGTTGAACAATCTCGTGGGAGAGTCAGATTCCGGTTCCGCCAAATCGTCCGACGGCGAATCGTCACTCAAGGAAAGCCTGGTGGGCGGGTTCAAGAGTCTGTTGGGCGGCAACAAGAAAAAGAAGAACTAGAGAACTAGAGAGTTTTTTATGACAGGTAGAAGCCGATTATCGATACTTTTGTGCGCTGTGCTGATTTTTCCCGGATGTCAGACGGTGTATTACGAGACGATGGAAAAGTTCGGAGTGCAGAAGCGCAAGATCCTCGTGAATCGAATCGAGGGTGCGCGCGATGATCAGGAAGCGACCAAGGAGCAGCCAAGTCGGCCCTGAAAGAGTTCAGCGCAGTCACGCAGTTCGACGGCGGCGACCTTGAAGCGCACGACAAACGCCTGAACAAGGAACTTGAGCGCAGTGAGTCGCGGGCCGAAGCTGTCCATAAAAGCATCGAAGATGTGGAGCATGTCGCGAATGCTCTGTTTGCCGAATGGGAAAAAGAGCTGGATCAATACAGCAGCGCGGAGCTGCGGCGTCAAAGCGCGGATCGATTGTCGGACACGAAAGTGCGCCATGCGAAATGCGGAGTCAAAAATCGAGCCGGTACTCGTGCCGTTTCGAGATCAGGTACTGTTCCTGAAGCACAACCTCAACGCGCGCGCAATCACTTCACTCCAGAACGAACTTGTCAGTATCCAGTCCGATGTCTCCTTGCTGATCCAGGAAATGGAGAAGTCTATCAACGAGGCGAACACCTTCATCGATTCGCTGGACGGATAGGAGTTCGCAGCGAGAAGGCTTAGGGCTCTGTGCGATGGCGATCCAGCGTGAGCAGCACTGCGGGCAATAGAAAAAGGTCTGCCGCGAGGGCGAAAGCGATGGCAATGGCGGCGAGCAGGCCCATGTTTGCGTTGAATTTGAAGGAGGAGAGCAGCATGACCGAAAATCCCATGATCAGGGTGACTGATGTGCTGATGAGCGCTGGGCCGACGGTGGAAAAGGTATAGCGAACGGCATCTTCGGGGGTCATGTTTTCTTGTCGTCGTGCGCGGAGGTATTTGGACATGAAGTGGACGGTGTCATCAACGACGATCCCAATGCTGAGTCCCGCGACACACGCGACGCCGAAATTGATGCGTCCGAACAGAAATCCCCACACACCGAAGGCTGCGACGATGGGTACGAGATTGGGAATGAGGCTTATCAGGCCGAATCGCACGCTTTTGAACAGGCCGATGAGCAGGAGTGAGACTACGATGAGCGCGATGGGCGTTGTAATGACGATGCCGCGAATGGTGCGTTCGGCGATGCTGGCGAACATGACCCCATTCCCCGTTGCTTTTGAGGCCATGTAGGCGGGCGCGTTCTCGGCGAGCCAAGTTTCGCATGCAATCTTAATCCGGTTTACTTCTTTCGAGTCGTTCTCCTGCGTAATAACCATGACGCGGGTGGCCGATTTGTCGATATTTATTTCGTTGTTCAGATCCTGTCCGTAAGGAAGTGACATTTCGTAGAGCAGCAGATACTGGGCGGCCAAGGCGGCTTCTTCGGGGATGCGGTAGTATTCCTCGTCGTCGCTGTGCATGTTCATGTTCAGTTGTTTCATGCGGTCGGCCAGCGTATGTACGTGATCGACCCGGGGCAACTCGCGCGTCCAGACGGCAAAGCGATCTAGGTGATCGAGATACTCCGGATCGCTGATGCCGCCGGGACCTTTGGCGGGGATGGAGAATTCGAGCGCGTTGATGCCCGAGAGATTGTCAGATACGAACTCCGCATCCTGCCGGAAGGGCGTGCTGGGGCTGAACCAGTTCAGCCAGTCGTTGCGGAACTCGATTCCGTACAGGCCCAGGCTGCATCCGACTGTTGCGATGGCTGCAATCGCGAGAATGGGTCTGCGCCGTTGAATCACAAGTTCACCGAGGTCCGACAGTCTTGACGGCGTCTCTCCGGAGACTGCCTTCACTTTCGGTGCCGGCAATATGGTCATCAATGCGGGCAGAAAGAAAATGGAGTAAAACCATGCCATGCCTACGCCCATCGCGGTCATCACGCCGTATGTCTGGAGCGGCGGCACGTCGCTGAATTGCGTCGTCAAAAGGCCGAGCGCCGTGGTCATGGAGGTGATGAATATGGGCGTGAAATTCAGCCGGATAGTGTTCTCGACAGCCTCGGCTCTGGTCGATCCCGTTCGCACCTGTTGGAGAAAGGTCGTGAGGACGTGGATACAATCTGCCACGGCGAGCGTCATCACGATTGTCGGCATGGCGGATGACGGGGCGGTGATATGAAGGTCGAACCATCCGGCCAGGCCCAGTGCGGACACGACAGACAGCATGATGACAATGACCGATGCCAGGGTGGCGGTCACCGAACGTAACGTGAAGCCGATAACGACAAAAATCAGAAGGTACATCAGGGGGGTGAGCAGCGTCATGTCCGCCATCGTGTATTCCGTAAACATCGTGGACAATACTGCTCCGCCCGTAAGGTAGACATCGATGTCGGGATATCTCTCTTCAAATGCGGCTACGAGCGCGCGGGTATCGGCTATTGGCGCTTCGCGTTCGCCAGAGGCGACTCCCGGCAATACGAGCGTAGAGGCGACGGCGGTCACATGCCCGGTTTTGGAGATCAGTCTGCTGACCAGTTCGATTTCGTTCAGGGCGATCGTCCTTACCGCTTCCACTTCTTCGTCGGTAAGATCGAGAGCATCGGTAACGAGGTTTTCGATGATGATGTCGTCTTCGTTGGCGTATGAATGCTGGAACCGCGTAACTGAATCGACGCGCGTGCTGTGGGTAATCTGCCACGCCTCTTCGGACAGCCATTCAACGGCGCCGAGCGATTCGCGGGTGAACACATCACCGCTTTGGGGCGCCAGAACAAAGAGAATTACTTCTTCCTTGGCGTAGGTCTCTTCGAGCGCGTCGAGGGCCTGTAAATGAGGATTGTCCGGGCTGAAGAAAATGCGGTAGTTGTCATCGAAAATGATGCGGGGCGCACCGGACGCGGTGATACCCAGTACGACGATACTGAGGAGAATACACAGCCATCGCCGACGGACGATGCCCTGCGCATACTTGGTGTAAAATGCTTCCAGCATAAGGCTTACAAACGCTCCCCCGGACTCAATTGTCAGATTTCCAGATGCTTGGGATATGTTAGCAGAATTCTGATACCGAGTAAAACGCTGTCAGATTCGGTACGGCAAAGAGCCAATAGGCACCGATCTATTCTGCCCGCGGACTGCATCCGTGGTCACGAAGCTGGTAAAGTATACGTCTTCGAGCTGTAACGGTTTAGACAGGAGTCCAGGTCATGCGTATCCGAATTTTTGTAGTTGTTCAGGTTGCCGTCGTGGCAATGTTCATACCCAACGTCTATAGCGAAACGAAAACCGAGAACGTCATACTGATTACCTACGACGGTCTCAGGCATCAGGAAGTGTTTGGCGGAATCGACAGGCGTCTGGTGAACGGCAGAGACGATAAGGTCGAAGATGTGAACGGACTGCGCGAACGCTTTATGCGTGAGACTCCCGAACAGC
>DTSJ01000053.1:3930-5325 GCA_012965445.1 Candidatus Hydrogenedentota bacterium | reverse complement strand
TAGGCGTGAGTGCGAGAGGGCGAAGTTTGACTTCGGACACTTCTACTTTCGCTCCGCCGTTGTGGTGATAGAGGATGCCGATGTATCCGCGTTCATTGGTTCCGGTTACGACGTTACGGTTTGATCCTCCGTCGAGAGTAGCAGTGACTTTGCCGCCTTTGGCGACCACGTGGATGTCGTGCCAGTCGCCTTTGCCGTTTGAGGCTTCTTTGATCCAGACGATTGAGGAGCCGTTTTCGGTCGGGTGTCCGGTAGTAGAGGCACGAAAGACGATGCCTGTTGATGAACCTTTGTTGACTTTAATTTTTGCGGTGAGTTCGAAGTCGCTGAACTGACTGGTGGTGTGGAGCATGCCGCCAGTGCCGCCGGCAGATTGGAGTACACCGTTGTCGACTGTCCAATTGACATCGCCGATGTTTCTCCAGCCGTAGGTTGTCTCACTGTCGAAGAGATTGATCCATTGGCCTTCATCGACTGTCTTGGGTTCCGACCAGGCACTGAATGTAGCCAGAGCCGTTACCAGCCCGGCCGTGATGTATTGAATCCGCATGACGCGCTCCTTTATATTTGTAACGATTGAACCTGACTTAGGAGTATAACCGAGGAAGGTTGTTGTGATCTATTCAAAAATGAAGTGAGACGGTTAAGGGTTTATTGGACAATATGAAAAGAGGACTGTTGCGAAATCTGTTTCGTTCCTTCGTGTCGGGGACGTTGGCGTTGGTGAGCGTAACCGGGGCGACTGAGGAGCTGAAGGGGCTTGATGAGCGAGTATCATCATTGTCTCGCAATAGTTCTTATCGGCTTGTCGATTCGACTCCTCTTTTCTTTGATACGCACCATCCGCAGGGAATGACTGTGGTGGACGGAAAAATTTATCTGACCTCCGTGGACGCTATAGATCGTAGTCAGGGGATGGGTGTCGGGTATCTGTTCGAGGTGGACATGAGCGGAAAACTTCTCCGGTCGATTGAACTTGGTGAAGGCGCTATGTATCACCCAGGGGGCATCGATTTCGACGGGAAATATATCTGGGTGAGTGTGGCGGAGTATAGACCGGACAGCTCAAGCATTATCTATCGTGTGAATCCGAAGACGATGGCGGCGGAGGAGATGTTTCGTTTCGACGATCATCTCGGCGGGATTGTATCGCTTGCAGATTCCCGCCTCGTTGTCGGGGTGAGTTGGGGATCTCGGATTTTCTATCGGTGGAAGATGAATAAGTCTGGGAAACCAGTTGATGTGCAGCATCCTGTTGTGCAGAAAAACGGAAGTCACTTCATTGATTATCAAGACGGGCAATGGGTGAGAGGGACTAGTCTCATGCTTTTTGGTGGTCTTGCGGGTTATCGAAGTGACGGGCAAGACGGCGCTTCGGTCGCAGCTGGCGGTCTT
>DTSJ01000053.1:0-3920 GCA_012965445.1 Candidatus Hydrogenedentota bacterium | reverse complement strand
GGTAAACGCGGACACATTACGAGCGGAATTCGAGGTACCGGTGTCGCTTTATTCCGAGAGGGGGCGGGTGATGAATCAGAATCCCTTCTACGTGGAGTCCAGTGAGAAGGGACTAACACTTTATTTTATTCCCGACGACAATCGCTCAGTATTGTATACCTACTCGGTACGTATGAGGCGCTAAGGGCGAATCAGCCGGCGAATTCGTCGTATCCTTTTACTCGGCGCACCTGATTGACATGGATGGTCAGGTGGAGGATATTGAATGCAGCTGTCTGTCGGGAATTGATTGGTCCGAAGAATGGGTGCTTGAAAGTTGCATCGAGCTCTTCCGTTCCGTCCAGGCAGGATAACGAGTTCAGCACTTTTTGGAAGGCAGTCTCGACATTTGTGACTATTTTTGATTGTTCGCCAGGATCCTCATCGAGTTCGCCGGGGGCTGCGTAATCGGGCAGAGTAGTCCCGGAAGCCAGAGTTTCAATTGCGCTTGCTCCGCCGCGCATGCTGTGGGATATGTGGAGACATACTTCCCGAACCGACCAATCTTTTTCGGAGGGTTTGAAGTCGAATTGAATTTCACTCAGGCCGGATATTTCGGTGTTGAACTGTTCCGCGAGACTAGAGAATTGTTTGCGCAGTTCGTCCTGGGAATCATTTCTATGCTCATCTATCCACGCCATGGCTTTCGCCAGTCGTTGTTTTGTCGCTTCGGTCATTTCCATTGAGTGTATCTCCTGGTTGAAGTCGCCAGGCTAGCAATCACGCTGACCGATGATCAAAAAAAGCCCCGTGGATGCTAACGGATCCACGAAGCTTGGGAATTTCGAATTGGCAGGAGTCAGCCTTTTAGGGTAGCGGCAGCAGAGTGTTGGAGGTGTGCTTTCTTTCGGGCCGCGCTGTTAGTGTGAATGACACCTTTTTGAACGGCGCGGTCAATCTCGCGAAGAGCCGTTGTGAGGGTAGTGTTGATAGCTTCCGCGTTCTTGGCGGCAATCGCGTCTTCGGCATTTTTACTGAAAGTTTTGATTCTGGAACGCACGGCTACGTTTCGTTTGCGAGCAAGTTCATTGGTGAGAACGCGCTTTTTTTGAGACTTAAGATTGGGCATGTCGATCCTTAGTTTGGATACTTTGAGTTGAATTTGCTGACACGATGTCGGTGTCAGAGTTTGTGACGAACGCAGAAATATAGCAAATAACGGCGGCTCGAGTCAATAAATATACAACTTTCGGATAATTTGAGGTATGAAACGGGTATCGGGTATCGAATATTGAGATAGTCGGGCAGTGTTCATATTGCAATGCTTCGTTCGCTCGGGGTATGGTATGCGCTGCTGGATGAATGTGGAATCAGATAGTAAAACTGTAGGGCGGGAAACATCGAATGATAGCGTTAGAGTGTATTTTCATTGCACAAGCGGTATTTGGTCAAGTTGAGCCTTTGGAGGAGTTGGAACCGCTTGAACTGGTGGAACCAACCCTAGAAGTTTTGGCTCCGTCGGAACCAGCTGTTGAGGCGAATTATCAGCCGGGTATCCGGTTGTATATAAACGCGACATCGCTGGCACTACGTACCGGGCCGAAGAAGGATGCTGGTCTCATTCATTACATCTCACAGGATGAGATGGTGACTGCACTTGAGGACGTGATAGATCCGGTACCGCTGGAGATTGGCCGGAGGAAGGGGCAGTGGCTTTATGTGCAGCATGGTCAGCACAAAGGATATGTGTTTGATGCATATTTGCTTGAAGTGCCGCCTTCTCTGGATGAGGCGCTGGACTGGGTGTGTATTCCCGGGAAACGGGTGGGGCCGATTACGAACAAGCTGACTTACGAAGACTTGGCGGTGATAGTGGGTGAGAGTAATCTTGCGCTTGCGCGGATTCCGATGGGTGATGACAAGTTTGAGGAGGGTACGGCTGTATTTCCGGGCGACAAAACGCGGGAACTGATTATTCAGTGGGCGATACCTCGAGTGCGGCCGAAGGCGGTGATAATCAATGGCACGCGTTGGAAGACCGAGGGCGGGTTGGCAATTGGCGTTCGATTGTCGAAATTGGTCGAGATCAATCAGGCTCCGGTCTCGTTTGCGGGATTCGAATGGGATTATGCGGGGTATGTGACGAGCTGGCGTGCGGGGGCTTTGGAGAAGACGCACGCGCTGAGATCGACGTTTATTGCATATTTGGCACCGGAGAAACCTTATCTGCCTGATGATTATAATGCTTTGCTGGGCGATAGGGAGTATTCTTCTGAATTGGACGAGGCATCTGCGGTAAACTTAAAGGTCAGCAGTATGACGGTTATGATTGCTGAGTAGATGTGAGTGCTTCGGGTTTAAGTGTTGTGGTTTTCTAGCAGGCTGGAGAAAAGTCATGAGAAGAGTAATAGCAGGGATAGGCATCTTTTTGGTGGGTGCAATGGTTGTCGAAGCTGACACGATCATTATTAAGGAGAAGCAATATTCTGATGTTCTGATATATGAGAGCAGCAGCTACTACTATGTGAAACTTCCGCGTGAGGGAAAGTCCCTGAGTGTCCG
This sequence comes from Candidatus Hydrogenedentota bacterium, assembly GCA_012965445.1. Next base: position 1,379 of record DTSJ01000053.1, on the reverse strand, counting down.
GAAATCTGATGTGCCAGAGAATCAGGTGCAAATCAACGAAGACCCGTACTATCGCGAACAGCTGCGTGATTTGTTTGAGGATGTGACGCTTCGGGGCGAGGCGGCACTTTTGGATGCGAAGCCAATCGATTATGCTTTTACGGATGCTCCGCCGCCGGGTGCGGGTGCTGGTGATGCGGTGGCTTTGCTTTCCGGTGGCGGCGGTGGAAAACCGATGACTTTGTCTGTCGCGGCAGCGCTGGAACTTTTCGCACAGGCGCAGATTAGTTTGACGAAATCTGGAGACAACTACACCGGGAAAACGGCGGACGGAGTTATGTCGATCCGCATGACTGAAAGCGGCGGGCAGGTGTCATCAATTTCGGGGAGTATCGAGTCGTCGAATCCGGCCTCGGTACAGGGGAAGGTGATGTCGGTACTGGGAATAGCAGGGAAGGTTGCTCCCTGGTCGACAAGTTGGATGATGAGCAGCCAGCAGACACTGGCGGCATCGGGGAGTATCAAGAAAACACAGGATGGTGTGGGTATATCGATTCAGGTTACGTCTACCGGGGGTATTTCGTTTTCGATACGGGGAGAGTGACTATTGAGTCCCGCACTTGGTGAATCGAGTACGATAGAGGTGGGCGGGGGTGTCGCTTTGTTTCGGCATTTCTGGTTGATTTCTGATCCGAAGGCACATGTGCTGATCGTGCATGGATACGGGGAGCATTGTACTCGTTACTATCCCGTCGCGCGCCGATTGAATGACCAGGGGTATTCCGTGTATTCCTATGACCATCGCGGGCATGGACGGAGTCCAGGCAAGCTGGGTCATGTTCCTTCGTTTGATGCGGTCATTGATGATTTGAAGGTCGTGTTTGATTTGGTGCAGGGTGGAATCGGAGACGAGCCGCTCTTTATTTGGGGACACAGCATGGGGGGTCTGATTACCACTGCTTTTACCGTGCGCAATCAGCCGGAGGTGGAAGGGCTAGTGCTGACTAGCCCGGGGGTTAAGTCTGACGGCAATGTGTCGCCTGTTTTGATTGCGATGTCCGGTCTGATCGCTGCTTTTTTGCCTTGGATGCCGGTACACGCGCTTGACGCGAACGGAATATCGCGTGTGCAGAAGGAAGTGGACAAGTATGTGAATGATCCCATGGTATATCATGGGAAGATTCTGGCGCGTACGGGAAACGGGATGATGAATACGATCAAGAAGGTGGAGTCGAAATTGGGTACTATCACGCTGCCGTTTATCGCCATGCACGGCACAGAGGACAGTCTTGTACATCATTCTGCGAGCGAATTGCTGTTTGAAAAGGCATCGTCTGAGGACAAGACGCTGAAGTTGTATGACGGGGGCTATCACGAGTTGTTCAACGATGAGTGTAAGG
>DTSJ01000052.1:3358-5343 GCA_012965445.1 Candidatus Hydrogenedentota bacterium | reverse complement strand
TCTTTCAGGGACTGCTGCGCGGAGCGGGTCTTTTGAAGGATTCCGGAGCACGCACACGGCTGCAAAAGCGCTATGAGGAACTGGCACTGTCGACCGGGTATAAAGGTGTGGTGCCATCGGATGAGCAATTGAACGAGGCTGTGGAAGCGTTGGAATGGGCCTATCGAAGTGACGGCGAAAGTTCGTCGTCTTAGAATATATTACGAGTAGATCGAAGCAACAGGAGTATGAATTTAGTATGAGTCAAACGGTTGAGGTGATTCGGCAGAATGTAGAGCAGAAATCACAGTTCCTGGCACGGCTGCGTGCTCAGATAGCCCGGGTGATCGTGGGCCAGGAATATATGGTGGATCGCATCATTATGGGTATGCTGGCGAACGGGCATGTATTGATTGAGGGCGTGCCCGGGCTTGCGAAGACAACGGCGGTGAAGTCTCTTGCTCAGTCGATGGATTGCGATTTTTCACGAATTCAGTTCACGCCTGATCTGCTTCCTGCGGATCTTATCGGGACGCAGGTATACAGCCCGAAGGACAGTAATTTTACGATCAAGAAGGGCCCGATCTTCGGCAACATCATACTTGCGGACGAAATAAACCGTGCACCTGCAAAGGTTCAGAGCGCTTTGCTCGAAGCGATGCAGGAGCGTCAAGTAACGATAGGCCAAGAGACCTTTCAATTGGATACGCCTTTTATGGTGCTTGCGACGCAAAACCCGATTGAGCAGGAGGGGACATACCCGCTGCCGGAGGCGCAGCTGGATCGTTTCATGTTGAAGCTGAAGGTGGGGTATCCAAGTAGGAGCGAAGAGCGCGAAATTATGGATCGGGTGGATGTCCTTCATGAGGTGGTGCTTGAGAGCGCTGTAGGGAAGGATGAGATTCTTGAGGCCCGCGAGGTTGTCAACGAGATTTACGTGGATGACAAGGCGAAGAATTACATCGTCGATCTTGTTCAAGCCACGCGCAAGCCAGAGCAGTTCGGGCTTGATATCGGCAATCTTATTGAATACGGTGCATCTCCCCGTGCGACGATTTATCTGCAACAGGCTGCTCGCGCACTGGCGTTTATGCAGGGCGAGGGCAATGTATTCCCGAACGACGTGAAACAGGTGGCGATGGATATTCTACGTCATCGTGTGCTTACTTCCTACGAGGCGGAAGCTGAGGAAGTATCGAGCGAAGACATCATTCGTAAAATATTGGATTCGGTTCCAGTGCCTTAGTGGGCAGTGGTACGGAGTCTATTGAGAAAATAGAGGTAAGAAGGAGATCGATAATGGCGAACGCGTTTTTGACCCGGACAGAAGAGGAACAGGAAGTGATGGTTGCAGATATGTGGTGCGGGAAATGTCAGGATTACAATCTTGGTGTTGACGAGCCACATGAGTATGCCGGGAACGGTGTTTCTTTTCTTGAGGGAAAATGCTCTGAATGCGGCAATACTGTTGTACTCGAAGTAACTTTGTAGTGGAAATTGGCACAGATTGAGGTCTGGGGGGGGCCGCGATGATACCAGCAGAGTTGATGAAGAAGGTCCGTCAGATTCAAATTCGGACGAACCGCATGGTAAACGACATTCTTGCCGGAGAATACCATAGTGTATTCAAAGGTCAGGGGATGGAGTTTGAAGAAGTGCGTGAATATGTTCCGGGCGATGACATTCGTCTGATCGACTGGAACGTCACAGCGCGCACTTCGGTACCGCACATCAAGAAGCTGGTGGAAGAACGAGAACTGACTGTCATGTTGATGGTCGATGCGAGCGGGTCGGGGAGATTTGGGAGTGTAGATCGGTTTAAGAATGAATTGGCAGCCGAGCTGTGTGCCGTTCTGGCTTTTTCTGCCATTACAAACCATGACCGTGTGGGTTTGATTATTTTCACTGACACGGTTGAGTTGTATGTGCCGCCGGACAAGGGACGCCGACATGTACTGCGGGTGATTAGGGAGATTTTGTACTACAAGCCGAAGGGGCGGGGCACC
>DTSJ01000052.1:0-3348 GCA_012965445.1 Candidatus Hydrogenedentota bacterium | reverse complement strand
ATTCCCGAGGCACTGCATTTTTTGAACGGGGTCACGAAACGTCACGCGGTTGCTTTTCTGGTTTCTGATTTCATGGCTGAGAATTATGAGCATCCCTTGGCTATTGCGAATCGGCGTCACGACATGATTGCGGTATCCGTGACTGATCCTCGGGAGGAGTCTTTGCCGGATGTCGGACTGCTGAACGTTCGTGACGCGGAAACGGGCCGTGAGATGCTGGTTGATACTCGTAATGGAGAAATGCGCGAGTCTTATCAAGAGAGGGCGCGTAGTCGGGTCGTCGAGCGTGACGAAATTCTCAATCGTACGCGGGTCGATTCGATTCATGTTCGTACTGACAGTCCCTATATAGATGAGATCCATCGTTTTTTCAAGATGCGGGAGCGTCGTCATGCGTAGGATGGGACTCAGCATATTGGCGGTAGTGCTTGCAGCTTCGTCTTCGTGGGCGCAGGTATCGGTGAAGGTGGTGCTTGAGCCGTCGGAGATTCCGTTTTATGAACATACTTTTTTACGGATAGAGGTTGAAGCACCGGTGGATGTTACAGTCGAACTTCCGGATCTTCGTCTAGGTTTTGAGTTGATGAAACTGATGACCGAGGAGTCTCCCGTCTCGGACTATCTAAAAGAGCCGATTCGGAGTGGCAGAGTCCGGATTACGGAGACCTACACACTTGATCCCATTTTCGTGAAGGACTACTTTTTCGAGGCGATAATCGTATCGCTGAGTACTGGTGAAGAAATCGTGATTCCAGCCCCTACGCTGCGGGTGCGTGATCTCACAGAGGCCGAGCAGGAGGCGATTGAGCAGTTTGACGGCGAGATTGCGGGCGGGCCTGATGTTGCCGGAAAACCCCTTACGGAGCGCTGGGAGTTCTGGGTAGTGGTGGTGATGGCGGGAATCGCGATCGCGATACTTCTGGGTTATTGGTTTATCACTTATCGTCAGTTGAAGCTGATACAGCCGCCGAGAGATCCCTGGGAGGTGGCGCTTGCACGGCTTGAGGCGTTGTCGGAGCGTAACCTTGCGAAACAGGGAAAATTTGAGCCTTATTACGTCGATCTTTCTTCGATACTTCGATACTACATTGAGGGCCGGTTTTATCTTCATGCTCCTGAACGGAGTACGCCTGAGTTTCTGGGAGAGATGATGGAGACGGATTATTTTACGCAGGAGCAGGAGGTCTTTCTTCGTGAGTTTTTGGGTTTGTGTGACCGGGTGAAGTTCGCGAAACACCTTCCGGGCATTATCGATGTTGAGGAGAGCTTTGTGCGTGTGCGCACTTTTGTTGAGGAAACGATTCCGGTGGAAGAAGAAGTTGAAGAGGAAGCGGCGGCCTGATGAATTTTGCTCTATTTGATATTGATACCTTTAAGAACCCGGAAGCTTTGTGGCTGCTGGTTCCGACCGTGCTTTTGTTTTTCGCTGAGTGGAGGGCACGTCCTCACGGCGTTGTGAGTGTGTCGACTGGCGAAATATTGGCAGAGCTTCACGCGGCGGGCGCTGAATGGGTTCGGAAGGTACCATCAGTGTTGAGGATACTGGGTCTTGTATTGCTGATCCTGGCATTGGCGCGGCCGTTGAACGGGATGCGCCCTCGGATTGAGAGTGCGGAGGTGCGTGATATTATTCTTGCGGTGGATGTGTCGGGTTCAATGACGGCGAATGATTTTGAAATTGGCGGCAAGCTGCGTGATCGGCTTTTTGTGACTAAGCTGGCGGTGCTGGATTTCATAGAGTCGCGAAAAGCAGATGCTGATGATCGTTTTGGTCTGGATCGGGTGAGTCTTTTGTTGTATGCGAGTTATGCGTGGATTCAGACGCCGTTGACGCTGGATTACGGTCTGCTGGAGCATGACTTGGGGCAGGTCTCAATCAATCAGAACAACGAGAAGCACAATCGCACTGCTATTGGTTCTGCAATCGGCCTGGGCCTGAGCAATCTTTTGAAGTCGGAAGCGGAATCGAAGGTGATTATTTTGCTTACGGACGGAATCAACAATGCGGGCGAGCTTGATCCGATTACTGCGGCGAACCTTGCGAGTGATCGCGGCATTCGTGTGTACACGATTGGCGCAGGTGCTACGTCACGAAATGCTTTTGGCGGCCAGAACCCTATCGATGAAGCGGCGATGCAAGAGATTGCTGAGATTACGGACGGGAAGTACTATCGGGCAACTGATCTGGAGAGTCTTCAGCAGGCTTACCGTGAGATCAATGAGCTTGAGACTACGGAGATTGAGCTTGGGCAGGTTTATGATTACGACGAGGGGTTCATGCCTTATGCTCTGTTCGGGACGCTGTTGGTGATTTCATCGATCATGACGCGTCGAAAATGGTGTGAGGCGATTCCATGAATGACGGGTTTACATTGGCGCAGGGCTATGGCTGGCCTTTGATTATGGCGGGAGTTGTCGCGGTGTCCGTTTTTGCGGCTATCCTGATATACCTTGAGCGTAATCATATGAAGCGAATTCATACGTTTATCGATATGCGTCTGGCCGCGAGGTTGCAGTCCGGTGGTGAACCAGGTAAACGGAAACCGCTGTTCTGGTTTTCGCTGGTCGGGATGTTGCTCGCGTTTCTGGCCCTTGCACAACCGCACTGGGGATCGAGGATGGAAGAGGAGGTGCAGCGCAGTCATGATTTGTTGTTTGTGCTAGATGTATCTGAAAGTATGCTTGCCACGAATCCGGTTCCGAGTCGTCTTGAGCGCGCGAAACAGAAGATATCTTCGATACTGGATCGTACTTCGGGTGATCGTTACGGGCTGATTGCTTTTTCCGGATCGGCAGAGCTGATGTGTCCGCTGACGCTGGATGAGGGTTATTTCCGGACGGTATTGAACGCTGTTGACACCGATTCGATCAGCCTTGAAGGGACGGATATATCGGCGGCAATTGAAGTGGCTATGGCGACGTATCAGGATCGGGAGAACGACTCTGTGGATGCGAATGCGAATTCGCGGGCGATTATTCTGATATCCGATGGTGAGCAGGTTGAAGGTGACGCGATAACGCTTGCGGGGAGTGCTGGTGAACTTGCGCGTGTCTATGTGATTGGCGTGGGCGATCCTCGCGGCACCGAGATTACTTATACGAATCGACTGGGACTTCGTACGAAAGTGATGCAGGGGGGCAAGCCTCATATTTCGAAACTGGATGAGGAGACGCTTTCGCGGATCGCTATTGAAGGCGGGGGCGGCTATATACGCTCTACGGCGAGCAATCGGGATGTGGACGAGCTGTATGGACTGATTGAGCAGCTTTTTGCGCGGGACATTGAGGGCGAGATGTCCGAGCGGCTGGTGAACCGTTTTCAATGGCCGTTGTCGATTGCGATAGTGT
>DTSJ01000051.1 GCA_012965445.1 Candidatus Hydrogenedentota bacterium | reverse complement strand
GAAACAGGGAGTGTTATTTTTATAGCCGGCGACTTTTGGTCAATATTGACAGGCCATTTTCGAATTCTGGCCAAACTATAGATTTGCCGATAACGTAACCGAATTCGTCTCCAGAATCAATTTGTACGCATGGTTCGGAGCGTTTTCGACGTCAGGCTGAGTTTTTTTGACCCTTGGGATTGATTGGCAAAATATCATAAAGAGGAATCGCGTAACGAATCCGACAGACCGCGCGTTCGATCTAGGGAAAGGTTCGACCCGAAATACGATTGGCCGCAACCGAGTTGAGTTTTTGCTCGGAACCGGTATTCGGATTGCCGGTGAAGATGAAGCGACTGGTAATGTGCTGCGCCAAAACGGCGGTGGACTCTTTGATGACTCGGATCAGGGCGATTCGTTTCGCGACGACGAAGTTATGAGAACGGCGAGGACCACTGATACAAAAATATTTTAGTGCTTCTTCAACAACGTCGACTTGCAAATGACTACAGAGTCTGACAGTGCCAACTAAACACTTTGGTTCGCATTCTTGTGATACAATCGCGTCATGATCATTCTTCGAATAAATATTGCCGCGAAGGTTCAGGGATTCTACGTTTTAATCATTTCGCTTGCTTATTTTATTCCGGGGGGCTGGGCGGCCGATTTGACCTCAGAAGAGACGGATTTTTTTGAGAATCACATTCGGCCGATTCTGATTCAGAATTGTTACGAGTGCCATGGGGGGGATCCCGAGAAGCTTGAGGGTGGATTTAATCTTACGTATCGGAAGGGGATGCTGTCGAGCGGGGATATCGGGGGGAATTTTGTACCCGGTGATGTCGCGAGGAGCGGGCTGCTGGAGGCGTTGGAGTACGGGGATGCTGAGTTTCAAATGCCTCCGACCGGCAAACTGCCGGATTTGTTGATCGACTACGTGCGACGTTGGATTGAGATGGGAGCCCCTGATCCGCGTGAGACCGCCTTTGAAGCCGAAGCCGAAGCCGAGGCAGCGAGAGATTCATGGACGGCCACGCTGGAGCGTCGAAAATCCTGGTGGAGCTATCGGCCAGTGCGAAAGGCAACGCCTCCGGATGTGGATGGGGCTTGGTCGAAGAATCCTATTGATGCTTTTATTCGGAAGGGTTGGATTGAAGCCGGGATTGAGCCTTCGGAGGCCGCCGATCCTTATGCACTGATTCGGCGTTTATCTTTTGTATTGATAGGGCTTCCGCCTTCGACCGCAGAGATTGATGCGTTTGTGGTTGCCTCGGAAATTGATCGACAAAAGGCTGTGGAGGCTGCTGCAGATAGGTTGCTGGCTTCGCCTCGTTTTGGAGAGCGATGGGCGCGGCATTGGATGGATTGGATGCGCTATGCGGAGACCCATGGCAGCGAGGGAGATGCCCGAATTCCGCATGCGTGGCGATATCGAGATTACCTGATTCGGGCATTGAACGCGGACGTGCCTTATAACGATTTGGTACGTGAGCATCTTGCGGGTGACCTATTGCCAAAGCCACGGATAAACGAAGCGCTTGGAATTGTGGAGTCTACTTTGGGGATTTCGCAGTATAGGTTCGTCTTGCATGGTTTCGCTCCGACGGATGCGCTGGATGAGCAGGTACGTTTCACTAATGATCAGATTGATACGGTTACGAAGGCTTTTCTAGCAACTACGGTCTCCTGTGCGCGGTGCCACAATCACAAGTTTGACCCAATCAGTCAGAAAGATTTCTATGCGCTGTACGGGATTATGGCAAGTTGTCGTCCGGCTACGATTGTTGTTGATACGGCCGAAAAACTGAATTTGCACAAGGAGGCTTTGGTCGCGAAGAAGGTTGAGATTCGATCGGCTCTAGCTGAAATTTGGCTTAAGGATCTAGATGGAATTGAAAAGAATTTCGAGTCCCCCACGACGGCATGGCGCAAGGCACTAACGAATGCTACTACGCCTTTAGCTCCACTACATGCATGGAAGATTTTGGGTAGGCTTGAGGATCAGGAGGTCGCGAAGGGTTGGACTAGGCTGGCGGAGGAATGGGAGGCTAGCCAAATAGCTTTGAAGGATCGATTGGACACGGAGTATCCAATTGCCTGGGATATAGCTACGGATGATTTGGCGGCTTGGACTCAGCATGGAAACGGGCTTGGAAATGGAGCCTCCAAGGCTGGAGCGTTTTCTCTGTTGCCAGAGGGGGATCGTATCGTCGAGGGAATTTATCCCGCCGGTGTCTATACGCATATGATTTCGAGCAAACATAGTGGCGTACTATCGTCGCCTCGCTTTGAACTTACGGGCACGGATTTATATTTTCGGATTGCCGGGGACAAGAACTCGTTGGCACGGTATGTTGTTCAGAATTATCCTCGAGATGGAACCGTGTATCCGGTCCAGCGTATGAAGGATGGCGAGTGGCATTGGCAGCATTGGAATGTAGATTATTGGGAGGGCGAACAGGCCTACTTCGAGATTTCTACCGCGCCTGATCAGGCGATTCTAGCGAACGATGGGGAGATACGGTCCTGGTTTGGAGTTACAGAGGCGGTGATGCTGGCTAGGGGGCAGCCAGCTCCCAGAGATGAGGTCGCTGAGTTTGTGTCGCCTTTGTTCTTTGAGGGGAAGGCGGTTAAGAACTCAGTGGATTTGATAAGGCAGTATGGGCGGGCCTTACAGGATTGTATTGTTGCATTTCGTGATGGGGATATGACGGATGAACAGGCGCGGTTTTTGGATTCGTTTATTCGACAGGGCTTGCTTACGAACGCATGGGGAGCTTCGCCGCGGCTGGATGGTGTCATCGCGGATTATCGAAAACTTGAGATGGATATACCTGTTCCTACACGTGCACCCGGGGTGCTGGAGAATGTGCCGTTTGAGCAGCCTTTGTTTGAGCGGGGGAGTCACTTGCGCCCTTTGGGGGCGGTATCGCGGCGATTCTTGGAGGTGATCGATTCTACACCGTATGGGAACGAGAATTCGGGACGGCTCGCACTGGCGGAGAGTATTGTAAGGGAGGATAACCCACTTACTCCGCGGGTGATTGCCAATCGGCTTTGGCATTATGTTTTTGGGGAAGGGATTGTAAGTACACCGGATGATTTCGGGGCCATGGGACGAGAGCCGAGTCATCCTGAGTTGCTGGATTTTCTTGCAAGGCGAATGATGGATGACGGTTGGTCGATGAAGACTATGGTTCGGTTGTTGGTTACTTCGCAGACGTTTCAACGAAGCGCGGTGGCAACAACTTTGTCGACGGAGCGGGATCCGACGAATGCTTTGTTGTCCCATTTTAGTGTGCGGCGGCTCGAAGGGGAGGCGATTCGGGATTCGCTTCTGTATGTCGCTGAGAATTTGAATCTGGATGCGCCTGCGGGGAGCGTGGAAGGGCGGTCAGATCGGCGGAGTATTTATGTGCGCGTGATTCGGAACAGTATGGACGCTTTTCTGACTACTTTTGATTTTCCAGTACCGGTTGGGACTAAGGGGCGGCGGGATGAAACGAATGTGCCAAGTCACTCTTTGACGTTTATGAATGCTCCCTTCGTTCGGACGCAGGCTGTAGCACTTGCAAATTTAATAAAGAATGACGCGGGATTGGGGACGGATTCGGCACGAGTTGGGCGGATGTTTCAGTTGGCCTTAGGGCGTGGTGCTTCGTCCAAAGAGTTAGAGGTGTTGTTAGGGTACTTGGGGACTGCACGGGAGCGGCCCGCCGGGATTGAATATGATAAGGGGTTGGGCCGGGAGATTGATCGGTTGTCGATGCGGAAAGAAGTACTGACGAGTGAAATAGCTCGGCGACTAGAGGAGGCCGTAGTTAAGGACGCGGACTTGTCAAAACTTTCTGATAGGAAATTGCGCAATAAAGTCGTTCCGGGGCAAGTTAAGGAATTGAAGAGTGTTACTGGGCAGTTGGCTGGGCTCGATGTGTTGGCCGGGCCGCCCGAACCGTGGACGGAGTTAGCTTTGTCCTTTTTTAGTCTTAAAGAGTTTATTTATTTGCGTTAGATTCGATAACTAAAGGTGTAGTTTATGAATGAAATCGAAGTGCATAAGCACCTCATTTCTCGACGGGAAATGTTGACGCGGTGCTCCACAGGGTTTGGGGCTTTGGCGCTCGCAGGTTTGCAACGATCCGCGAATGCCGCAGGGGCTTCGGTTAGTCTGCACCATGCGGCAAAAGCGAAGCACGTGATTTTCTGTTATATGTCCGGCGGAGTTTCGCATGTGGACACTTTTGATCCTAAACCTCGGTTGGAGAAGGATCATGGTAAGCCGATGCCGATGAAGGTGGAACGAACTCAATTTAATCAGAACGGGAATATTCTCGCTTCGCCGTTTTCGTTTCAGCAGCATGGTGAAAGTGGAATACCGGTGAGTAGTCTATTTCCTCATGTTGCTGAGAGCGTGGATGAATTGGCCGTTATTCGTTCTATGACTACTCCTGTGAATGAACATGCGCAGGGGAATTATTTTTTTCATACTGGTGTCCCCTTTATGGGAAGCCCCAGTGCTGGAGCCTGGGTTAATTATGGTTTGGGGGCGGAGCCGGATAATTTACCGGGGTTTGTAGTGCTGCGGAGTGCTGATTCAAATGTACCCCATGGTGGGGTTGGGCTTTTTAGTAACGGGTATCTGCCAGCGCAGAATCAGGGGTCTATGATTTACGGGGATCGGCCGAGTCCAGTGCAGCATATTCGGCCAAAGGAAACTCTGCGGACGCAGCGGGAACGGTTACAAATGGTGAGCTCGCTGGATCAGATATTTGTCGATACGTTGCAGGGGAATAACGATGTAGAGGCGGCGATCAGAAATTACGAGACCGCTTTCTTGATGCAGGCGACCGTACCCGAATTATGCGACCTCAGTGGAGAAACGGAGGCGACGAAAAAACTATACGGGATGGATCATGCTAATGGGGTTACCGCAGCTTACGGGCGCCAGTGTTTGCTGGCTCGACGATTGGTGGAACGAGGCGTGCGGTTTGTTGAGTTAACTTGCTTGTCGGAACAGCTGGGGGGTGGACAGTCGCCAAATCCGTGGGATCAACATGGGAATCTAAAAGGAGGGCATACAAATATGGCGTTGCAGGTGGACCAGCCGATTGGGGGATTGCTAAAGGATTTGAAGTCGCGCGGACTGCTGGATGAAACTTTAGTAATTTGGGCTGGGGAATTTGGGCGGACGCCTTTTTCACAGGGTGATGACGGGCGCGATCATAATCCACATGGTTTTTCGATCTGGATGGCAGGGGGCGGAATCAAAGGGGGTACGATTTATGGAGCAACGGATGAGTTTGGGTATCATGTGGTTGAGAACAAGTGTACAGTTTATGATCTTTGGGCAACTGTCTTGAATCAAA
>DTSJ01000050.1 GCA_012965445.1 Candidatus Hydrogenedentota bacterium | reverse complement strand
CCATGGTTTTATCGATGCGCCGAAATAGACTGCGTACAGTAATGCTCTATCCCGTAGATAGTGTGTTGAGAATTCAAGCATATTGTAGTCCAATGTGATTTCGATTGAATGGTTTTCCACTAATGAGTAGGGTCGCCCCGGCGATTGAGTTGGCTTCCGGGAGACCACGCGGGGTGGGCTGTAGGATTGGATTCGGTTTGATTTTGGGTGTTTCTGGGTTCGGCTGGGGGGTTGATCTTTTTTAGTTAAGGGGTGTACAGTTAATGGTTTCATATACGAAGTTTATTTAACTGGAGTGCAATTATGTTGAAGACGCGGATTACGGAGATGTTTGGTGTTGAATACCCGATAGTGCAGGGGGGGTTGATGTGGCTTGCGAAGGCTGAGTTGACTTCGGCTGTGGCGAATGCGGGGTGCATGGGGTTTATGACTGCGTTGACGCATCCTACGGCGGATTTGCTGCGTGAGGAAATCAAGAAGTGCAGGGACATGACGGACAAGCCTTTTGGGATTAACCTGACGTTTTTACCTTCCCTGCGTCAGCCGGATTATCCGGGGTATATTCAGGTTTGTATTGATGAGGGGATCAAGTTTATTGAGACTGCGGGGCGGAATCCTGAGCCTTATATGGAGCAGCTTAAGGGGGGCGGGATGACGGTGATTCACAAGTGTACTTCGGTGCGTCATTCGATCAAGGCGGAGAAGGTGGGGTGCGATGCAATTAGTATTGATGGTTTTGAGGCGGCGGGTCATCCGGGTGAGGATGATGTGACTACGATGGTGCTGCTGCCACTTACGCAGGATGCAGTTTCGGTGCCGATTGTTGCTTCGGGTGGTCTTGCTGATGCGCGTGGTCTGGTGGGATCGCTTGGGCTTGGGGCTGATGGTATGAATATGGGTACGCGTTTTGTGGCGACAAAGGAGTGTCCTTGCCATGAGAATGTGAAGCAGGCCCTGGTGGATCATGATGAGCGTGCGACGAAGTTGATAATGCGTACGCTTCGGAATACTGAGCGTGTGTTGACGAATGAAGTTGTGGATAAGGTCCTGGAGATTGAGGCGAAGGGTGATGCTAAGATTGAGGATATTGCGCCTTATGTTGCCGGAACGCGGGGGAAGGAATTGATGCTTGAGGGCGGGGATATTCAGGCGGCTGTGTTGTCGGCGGGTCAGACGATGGGCTTGATTCGGGATATTCCGACGGTGCAGGAGCTTGTTGACCGGATTGTGTCGGAGGCTGAGGACATTATCAAGAACAAGTTTGGTAGTGTTGTGGGTGAGACGGTTGGGGCTTAGTTTTTAGCGCTGCAAATTTGAGTAATTTTAGAGGCCATCCGCTTACGCGGGTGGCTTCTTTTTATGCTATGGGCGACTTTGTTCAGGAAGCGAATGATAGCGGAGTTGGTCGCCGGAAATAGGTGACTGTACCTATTAAGAAGAGGCGCTATACTTGGTTACTATCCCTATTTATAGTGAGAGGTCGCCTACGCCGGGGCTGGAGATCCATTGGCCTCCGTCTACTACTGCGATGGTTCCGGTGGTGTATTTTGCTGCGTCGCTTGAGAGGAAGAGGCAGGTGTTTGCGATGTCTTGTATGGTGCCGAGTTCGCGGAGGGGGATGTGGTCGGATACTTGATTCATGAGTTCGTCCGTGGGGGCGAGGCGGCGCATTCCTTCTGTGTCGGCGATTGGGCCGGGGGCTACGCAGTTGCAGCGGATGCCTATGGGGCCCCATTCGTTTGCGATGGTGCGGGAGAAGGCGTCGATGCCTGCTTTCGCAGCGTTTACGTGAGCCTGGAAGGGCATGCCGGTGTATTGAAGTGTGGCCGTGATGCAGATGACGTTTGCGCTGCCTGATGATTCGGCGGCGGCCATGAGGTGCGGGAAGCTTGCTTTGGTCATGTTGAAAGTGCCCTGAAGATCGATGTTGAGGACAGTGTTGAATCCGTTGTAGGAGAGTTGGGAGACGGGGGCGGGGAAGTTTCCGGCGGCTCCGTTGATGAGGATGTCGATGCATCCGAAGGTTTCGACGGTTTGGGCGACGACGGCTTCTACGGCTTCGGGTTGGCGGACATCGGCTGCGGCGGCGAGGACGGTGTTGCCTGTGATGTTCTGGATTTCGTCGCGCGCGAGGTCGAGATTTTCTTGTTTGCGGCTTGTGATGGCGACGTTTGCGCCGTGGAGGGAGAATGCGTGTGCGATGCCTTTACAGATACCGGTGCCGCCTCCGGTGATTAGTGCGGTCTTGCCTTTTAACAGGTCATCTCGAAATACGCTCATGGTGTCTCCTGGATATCCGTGGTGGAAAAGTTATTCGGTGAGATTGTCTTTGAGGTGGCGATCTCTCAGTTCTTTCTTTAGAATTTTACCCATTGGCGTTCGGACGACTTGCGGCGTGCATGGGAATCAGGATTGACGGATGCGTGCCGCGTTTGTTGATGAGCGGAAGCACGAGAAGCGTCCGCAGGGCCATATTGTCGATGAAACCGACCTGCTTCATTCTTTTATACATTGATTGTTCAGCCATAGAGTGACTACTTTACCTGAAGTTTCTCTTGCAACCAATCGATCATTTTTGACTGGTGGTCGTCTTCGTGTTCCCATGCCATGTGTCCGTCGCCTTCGTATATGAGGGTGTCCTGCTTGATGCCGGAATCGGTGAGCAGGTATACGTCGCTGACGGGCATGAGGTCGTCTTCGGTTCCGTGAATGGTCAAGAGGGGGGCCTGGTTGGCGTGTGGCTGGAGGTATCCCTGGTACTTGAGGGAAAATCCGCTGAATGTGCTGAGCACGACATCGATGTCGGGAACTACGGGGAACATTCCGTTGAAGGTGAGGCCTTTGAGTCCCATTGCGTGAATGGTTGCGGATGCGCGCATGCCCATTGAGATTGTGACGGGCGGGAGCTCTCGAATGGGTGGGGTGAAGAAGGCGTGGACACCTCCGCTGTGATTGACGCTTGCCATGAAGTCGGGATCTTTGAGTGCGAGTTTGATTGCGTATACGCCTGAGAAGCTGCCGAAGTATGCTGCGAGTCGGGTTCCGTCTACGTCCTCTCTGGTTTTGAGGTAGTCTGCGATGCGGCTGTAGATGCGTTCCGAGGTGGCTTCTAGAATCCATTGGCTTTGCCCTGTTCCGGGGAGATCGACGCAGAATACGGAGAAGCCAGCGTCCATGAGGCGTTGTTTGAAGTCGAGGCTTCCGTCTTTCCAGCCGTCAAGTCCGCCGGACCAGATGAGTACGGGGGCCGGGTCTCCTTTTCGTTTGTACAGGTTGCCGATGATGGTTTTACCTTCGTAGGGGATTTCTACGATTTCGATGTCGAAGTTTCGAATTTGTGCGATTTTGAAGAAGCAGTCGAGCTGTTTGCGGTATGAGGCCGCGCGCTCCGGTGTGTAGAGGGCGGGAAATCGAGAAGCGCTGAAGTAGCCGTATGCGATTCTGTAGTTTTTGAGTGCTTCATCGAGGTCGCCGTCTACTTCTGCTGATTCGGCGCGCGCGAGGTAGGTGCGGCCGGGTACGGCGAATTCGTATACCCACGAACCGGGTTCAGAATTGATCATATCGAGGTTTGTGATGCGTTTCATGACGCGGACGACTTGTTCTTCAGGGGCGCCCTGGGAAACGAGTCCGTTTCCTATTTTGTCGAACCATGAATCGTATGCGCTTGGCTGCGCGTTTGCCGCAGAGACGTAGAGCAGTAATCCTACAGCAGTTAAAATTCTCATGTTAAATCCCCTAGTTTTCCCCGAGGGGATTGGTTTCATATTCGTTTCTTGCAAACAGCATGTCACACAGGCCGCCCATTAGTTGTTCGATGTTGACTCCGAACTTCAGCTGATTGGATGTTTCCAGTTGGACGGCGCCGTGCATGGCGGCCCAGCTTACATGGGCAAGGACTTGGTAGTCTCTGTCCATATTTTCGCTACGGGCCAATTCTTCGATTGCGGAGAAGAGTATGTGTCTCGCGCGTTTTGCCTGCTCTCGCAGATCGGGGAATTCACCGGATTGGGAGAAATCGAACATCATGTGATAGGTTGCGGTGCGTTCGCGGGCGAAGGCGACATGGGCCCTCCCCATTGCGCGAAAGCGATCGAGTGGTGCGCCATCGGATTGGAATGCTTCTTCAGTGACATCGGCGAATTGCTTGAATGCCCTGGCGCGGACAGCGGCGAGGATTTCATCTCGTCCATCGGGGAAGTATCTGTAGAGTGCTGTGGCTGTAATGCCGAGTTCTGCGCCGATCGCACGGAGTCCCACGTTCTCGACACCTTTCTCAGTAAAGAGGGTGAGCGCCTGGTCGCAAATCTGTTCGCGGACATCTTGGACTTCTGTATTTGTCATAACGGGTCTAGGCATGGCTATAACTTAACACCGTAAACTTAACAATGTCAAGTTAAAATATTGAGTATCTGTAGTTTCTGTATCTATTGGTATTATTGGAATTAATGGTGCCTGAAGGAGATTCGTCCGATGGATCGAGATGGAGGTAGTGTTGGCTGATGGCGGAGTTTTGGCGACTCGGCATGCATTATTCTTAGACCTTCTAAAATAGAATGAGAGAGGCTGCAGCGTGGTAGTATGCTTGTTTGGTTTGGAAGTGTTAATCAGGTTTAGTTGTGTTGCGAAATTTGGAGATTGGATTGATGAAAAAAGTATTTGTCTGCTCAATGATGGCTGTTTTGTCTGTATTCCTTTTTTCGTCGCTTGCGACGATGGAGTCTACCGAAGAGGAGACGGTGCGGAATGCGTGGGCGAGCATTGAGGGGTTCTTTGTAGCGTTTAACAATGAGGACAATGAGGCTATGCAGGAGTATATGACGTTTCCGCATTTGTTTTTGACGCGTGAGGGCGGGGTGCGGGTATCGGAGGAGCGGTGGATCATGAACTTTGAGAGGATGAAGGAAAGTCAGAACTGGGTGAAGAGTACGTTGGATTCGCATGAGGCGACGATGGTGTTCTCTGACAAGGTTCATTTCAAGATTGCGTTCAGTCGGCATAATTCGAAGGGTGAGAAGTATTATGTGCAGGAGGGTGTTTATATTGCGACGAAGAAGGATGGTAAGTGGGGACTGCAGGTGCGGAGTTACTAGAGTCGTGCGGGAGGATGGCGCGCTGTGAAATTATTGAGAGCGTTTTTGATCGCATTCATGGCTTCGATCGTTGCTTTTTTCGGGGGAGCGGTGGTGCTGGGGATCCTGAATATCTATTTGGCGGGTCATGGGATCGATTGGCAGAGTCAGGATTTTGAGAACGGGATGACGGGCATGTCGCCGCTGAGCGTGATTTTGGCTGTAGGTGTGCTTTTCGTGTTCCTTGGGGTGTTTGGTGTCGTGGTGTGGTCAAAAAATTACGATCCGGACCCACATAAGGG
>DTSJ01000049.1 GCA_012965445.1 Candidatus Hydrogenedentota bacterium | reverse complement strand
GATTGGGACTATCGGAAAAACAGGCAACCGATCTCGCTGTGCAGACATTATACGGTGCAGGGAAGATGCTCAAAGACACAGGTGAATCCGCAGCAACGCTGCGGGAGAAAGTAACGTCGAAAGGGGGAACCACTTTTGCCGCACTTGACTCATTTCGAAAAGACGAATTAGAGAAGATCGTGTTCAACGCGATGAAAGCCGCAGCGGACCGATCAAGGGAACTAGGGAAGTAGACTATTTCAGGCTATCATTAAAAACAACGGAGTAAGACCAATGTCAGAAGAGGCCATGATGGACGATACGAACGATTTTGAGGAAATGGCAGAAGAGGTTGCTGAAATCGAAGAATCGCAAAGCACCCAGCTGGAAGTAACACAGCAGCCGAACTCCGTGTTTCGCCGCGCACTGCTCGGGGGATACAAGACGAAAGATGTCGATCAGTATATCGAACGTTCCAAAGAGGCACTCGATACGCTGATCGAAGAAAACAAAGATCTCAAAATCAAAATCGACCAGCTCCGCGAAAGCAGTATTACCATTCGGACTGCCCTCGCCTCAACACTCAAATTTTCTGAAAACATTTCCGATACCGCCAAACGCGAAACGACGACGATTCTTGATAACGCGCGGGCCAGCGCGGATCGGTTCAGACAAGAAACAGCCAGCTTAGGTGCTTCCCTGTCCAGTGAAATCGAAGCACTCCGTAAACATCGCGATCACCTGACGACGGAACTGACGACCACCATGGAAAGCCACATCCGTCTTCTCGACTCAATTGAGTCGAACACGATGACAGAATCGAGTCGTGCCACCGCGAACGAATTGCTGGAACTGGAGAACAGTTGACCCCGGTTCGACGCTGCATAAGAACAATGCCGTTGCTCCGTGTTATGATCCTCCCTGTGTTTTTCGCATGTATGTATTCAGCTGCGGCGCAGGATGTCGCGCCCGACGTACCCGCCCCCGATGTGCAGGAAGTATTTCGGCTCTTTTCCGAAGAGCGCGACGAAATTCAGTCCATGCAGGCACGGTTTACCCAGATGACGATGACCCCGGACGAGGACATCGCTTCCGAGGGCAGCATCGTCTATGTGAACCCGAAACGCATCATCTTTCGCTACGATGAATCTGACTCTGCGGGGCCAATCACGTACATGATCGACCAATCGAATGCCTACGAATTCGACGAAGAACTCGAGCAGATTCTCGTCTACGATATCGAGGGGCGCCCCGAGGCCGACGCTTTTTTCCTCGGGCTCGACAGCGATTCGAAGCAGGTTCAGGAAGCCTATGATATGAAACTGCTCCCGGCAGAAAATTCTGAGCGCGACGCGTTCGCGCTGGAATTGGTGCCGATAATCAAAGATGATGTCGAGCCGATTTTTCAGAAGGTGACCTTGCAGTTACGCAAAGGCGATTTTCTGCCGACTGAGATTTATATCGTTAATGATGAAGACTCGAACGTCCTGTTCAAGCTCAGCGTCTTCTTGCTTAACGAAGATCTCGCGCGTGACCGCTCCAATGTCTTTGTTCCGGAGAATACGGATGTTGTGATCGACGACATTGCGCTGGACCCAGTTGGTGAGGGCGGACGCTTTTTCCCATCGACCTCGTCCGAAGAAGATGAAGATCTGTTCGGCGATGAATGAGACCATCGTCCTCGCATCGGGATCACCGAGACGCAAAGCACTCCTTACGGACTTAGGAATCAAGGTAGACGTGCGCGTGAGCGATGCTGAAGAGACCAGCGAAGGTTCGCCGGATGAGGTCGTTACACATAACGCTCGCGTCAAGTGTGAAGCAATCGCTCGAAATTCCCAGCCAGATGAAATAATCATCGCAGCAGATACGATCGTGGTTCACGAGGGTTCTATTCTGGGCAAACCGCGCAGTCTCGAAGAAGCAGTCGAGATGCTGGAACGTCTGTCCGGAGATACCCACGAAGTAAAGACCGGTATCCATGTCCGGGACATCGCGACAGGACAGCAGCAGCACGATATCGAAACCACGCGTGTGACTTTCCGCGAGTTGAAACCGGAGGAGATCGTGCGTTTCGTGGAGATCGTGCATCCGCTGGATCGGGCGGGAGCCTACACAGTCGACGGCCCTGGAAGTCTATTGGTCGCAGGGTATGAAGGGTGTTACTACAATGTTCTCGGACTGCCTCTGGTTCTGCTTCACGGCATGCTGCTTGAGTTGGGGTTCGACCTGTTTTCTGAAATGAACGCGCAAGATGCACGCTTTCTCTAAGCCCTGAAATCGTCGTAACATCCTGTAGTCTTTGATTTTATGCCTATTGTCCATATAGAATAGCCGCCATGTCCAACAACTCCATTCAATTTACTTCCCTCGGCAGCGTAGGTGAAGTCGGCGCGAGCGCCCACATGCTTACCATCGAAGGGATGCAGATTCTGCTGGACTGCGGAATGCACCCCAGCAAAGAAGGAAGCGGTAAACTTCCCGATTTCTCGATGCTGCATAAAGCACCCGACGCCGTCATAATATCGCACTCGCACATCGATCACTGCGGAGCGCTGCCGCACCTGTTGTCGCTCTTTCCGGATACGCCCGTCTACTGCACTCCGCCTACGCTGAAAATTGCAGACAGGATGCTGCACAATTGTGTTTCGGTGATGGGAAAAATTCGGAACGAGCGTGATATCCCCGAGTATCCTCTCTACACCCACGAGGACGTGGAATATGCCATCAATCGGGTTTACGGCATCCATACGTACAAGGAGTTTGCCATTCATCCCGACAAACCGATCCGGGTCATGTTCAGCCACGCCGGCCATGTACTCGGGAGCGCGTCTGTAAAGATCTCCACGCCCGATCACACCGTTTTCTATACTGGCGATATCTGCACCGTTGACCAGGAACTCATGGAGGGGTATAGACCGCCCAGTGATTCCGAGGGCATCGATACGCTGATCATTGAATCGACCTACGGCGCAACGGAAGAAGCCGACTCCATCGTCTATGCAGATGAAATCGAACGATTCGGAAACGCAATTGCCGAAGTCCTTGAAAACGACGGCGTAGCGCTGGTTCCATCGTTCGCACTCGGACGCAGTCAGGAAGTACTCAACATGATTTCGCGCCTGCAGGACGAGAACAAACTGCCCTACGTTCCTGTGTATTCTTCGGGGCTGGGACGTGCTGTATACGAAATCTACGATCAGTTTTTTGACGAGCTCAATCCCGAAGCCGCGCTCAGTCCCCTGGAAGAGTTTCTAAACGTGGGCGACGTTTGGAACCCGAAAGTGGCCCGTGACCTGATCAGTGAACCCTGCATAATTGTCGCCACCTCAGGCATGATGCTTGAGAATACACCCTCGGCGATGATCGCGCAGCAACTGGTTCAGAATCCGAAGCATGGCATTTTCTTTGTGGGATATTGTGCGGAAGATACTCTGGGTGTGACCGTAAAGAATGCGCAAGTGGGGGACGAGATCGTCTTTGAGCTGGGTGGAGATCCGGTCGTGAACACCCTCATCAATATCCAGTCTTTTCATTTCAGCGCACATGCGTCGCGCAAGGATCTCCAGCAGGTTGTCGAGGCAATACCGTCAAAAAACGTTGTCTACGTACACGGCGATCCCCCTGCTCTTGAGTGGATGGAGTACAATACCGGTGAAGGCCGGAACAAATTTGTCCCGGCAATCGGTCAGACGATTCACCTGAAAGGCTGACGATGGCCCGCAAGAGGAACCCTGTGGCGCTTTGGTGCAAGACCACGCTGACGCTGCTCTTTCTTCATGGTTTCGAATTCGTACCGCTGTCTCTGGCGCGTCGAATTGGTCGACGCATTGGGCAGATGGCCTACTACCTACTCCCGCGTGTTCGAACGATCGGATTGGAAAATGTCAATCTGGCTTACGGTGACTCCAAAAGCGATCAGGAGAAGAAAGCGATCCTCATGGGGTCCATGGAAAATCTGGGAATTCTCGCAGCTGAGTTTGCTCATGTTCCCCTGCTGAGAACAGAGAAGATGGACAGCCTTGTCGATATCAAAGGCCTCGAAAATCTCGAAGGTTCGACGGGGGGAGTCATGATTAGCGCGCATCTGGGAAACTGGGAATGGGCAGCAGGTGTAATAGGTGGGCTGGATTGTAAAAAGGTGGGGGTGGTTCGACCGCTTCGGGATCCCCGTCTGAACGAAACCGTAGAGCGTTTCCGGGGAGGCGGCGGACTGGAAATGATCGCGAAAGAAGATGCCGGCCCCGAGATTATCAAAGCCGTTCGGAAAGGGAATTTCGTCGGACTCCTCATCGATCAGAGTACCCGGAAGAACGGTATCCCGGTCACCTTTTTCGGCCAGCCGTGCTGGGCCACCATCGGCCCTGTGATGATAGCCTTGCGCACCCGCACGCCGGTATATCCTCTGTCGATGACTCGAGACGAAGCGGGCTTCTATACCCTGGAATTTTTTCCCCCAGTCACAATAGAGCGCACGGGTTCGATTCATCAGGATCTCATCAACGCTTCGCAGGTTTGCCAGGATATCATCGAGGAAATGGTTCGGAAGAATCCCGGGCAATGGATGTGGATACATGACCGCTGGAAACCTCAGCCGATTCTTGAGAAAGAATGGGAGAAACGGCTGCAAAAAAACTGAATCGTCACGGGGGCTTCCAATACAAGTTGCACCGACACGTTGTTCCAGTTAGGATGAATGGGAAGACAGGAAATCTCACCCATGAGTAGACCTAAATGCACCAAATGCGGACATCTCGACGAAGCTTCCGCGACAACGTGTACAAAGTGCGGGACCCTGTATCCGGTTTCTGACAGTGCCGGAGACGCTTCCTCCATTCGAAAAGGCCAGGTCATCGCAAACCGCTATGTCGTTCTGGAAATGATCGGCCGTGGCGGTATGGGGCAAATTTACAAGGTTCAGGACAATACCCTGGGCGAGATAGTCGCCCTGAAAACCCTGCTTCCTGAATATGTGAAGGAAAAACTCGTCGTCGAACGCTTCTTCAATGAGGCCCGCATCGCGCGCGGCCTGTCACATCCCCACATCGTTCGCGTACACGATATCGGTTCTGCAGACGGCATGGTTTACATTTCCATGGAATTGCTTCACGGGCGAACGCTCCGCTCAATGCTGGACAAGGTGAAGCCGGGAAAACGAATTCCGCTCAACGCGACATTGCGAATGTTCGACGCACTTTGCGCCGCACTTGACTACGCGCATCAGTATACCATTCACCGCGATATCAAACCCGAAAACGTCATGGTGCTTCCAGACGGCACCGTGAAGCTAATGGACTTCGGTATCTCCAAGCTCATGTCCAATCCCAACCTGACTTCAGCTTCTATGGTGATGGGCACCCCGCACTACATGTCTCCCGAGCAGTTTAAAAACAGCGCCAACGTAGATGCGCGCGCCGATATCTACAGCGTCGGCATCATGCTCTATGAAGTACTCACAGGAGATATCCCGTCAGCCGTTACGCGGTCCGACAACGTCCAGAAAGTTCCCCGGGCGCTCGATCGGGTAATTGCCAAGTGCTGCCATCGTGATCCGGCAAAGCGCTATAAAAACATCGCGGAACTGCGCGATCAGCTGAGAAAAATTCGAGTCCAGGTTGAAACCGGATCAGGAAAGAATGGCGAGTCGGCTCCCAATTCCGGAAAATCGCGCCAAGGCGGACCATCCCTGCGCCGAATCATCGCCTCACTGGCGGTAATCGGTATTGGCATCGGAGCTTACTTCACGATGCTTGCTGCGGAAGGGTATCGGCACGATATCTTGGCGCGCGTACCGGAATCGCCGCGATCATCAACTGGAATCGCCGCACCCGAAGCCTCTGCCCGATCCGGCGCAGACACCTTCTCCGCGATGAAGCCGATCATCGAATCCGCAAAAAAACTTGCGCAAGCCAAGTTGTCAGATATGGAGAATGGGCCGCACTACGACCATGCCTCTTGGCTCATCGAAGAAGCCAATGTGCGCTGGGAATCCATGACTGAAAGCGGGGGATTGGCTTCGGGTTGGCCCGTATTGCATCGCTACCTCGCCGTCTTGAAATGGCCGGTCGGAATGACATTCGTCCCCGGAGGTAATGTGACCGTCCCGATAAACGATCGCACGGAGACGTACACCGCCCGGGCATTCTTGATTGACACGAACCATGTCACCGCAAGTGCATTCAATGCCTTCTGCATCAAAAACAAATGGCGGATTCCAAATGGTATGAATCCCGGTGAGTACCCGGCCAGAAACGTGACCTACTACGATGCGCTCGCTTTTCTCTACAGTGAGTCCACTCCGAAGCAGCTCCCGACTACTGCCCAATGGATGCTTGCAGTCGAATCGACTAATCAGAATCCGCAGGACAATGACGGGGAGAATAGTGACAACATCCAACCAGCCTCGCCCCTGTTCTGGTCCGGGTATGAGTGGTTAAGAGCTGAAGTGCTCCCGGATTCAGTAGAGAACCAGTTCGGACAGAAAATTCCGACTATAAATCCATCCAGCGACCAGCAGGGAAATGCCGCTGCAGCGCTGGAATATACGGCTTTTGAGGGATTCAGTCCGAACCTCGGATTTCGCGGTGTACTCGAATTTCCCACAACCCTTAAAGAAGCGCGTATCTGGCTCGACTAAGCGATCTGATTTCAATTTGACAGATGAATCCCGGTTTGACTACCATCATAGTTATAGAACGTGACAGGGGGAGATCGAGCAACTGATCGCTGCAGTCGGCTGACTCGATACAAAAAACACGTTGGAGTTGATATGAGCGAAACGGTTTGCCCACATTGCCAATCGAAAAAATTCGGTTCCGCGAAGGTACCAAAAGGGGTTGTGACAGTCATGCCCTGCCCGGAATGTTCGGAACTGGTCGTCCGATTTAGGAACAGGGCCATCGCGTTGAACAAGGAAGTACTGTACAACGGAACTAAAGACGAGCGGAAAATGCACCTTGCAGACGTAATCGCCGAATTTATGGAAGAAGGCATTTTCGATATCGAAATGCTGCAATCTCCACAATTCGGTCGCGGTGAAGCAATCGATAACCTAGAAGAAGTAATCGAGGCAAAAGATGCCTCTGAGTCGAAGGACTCAGTACCTATTTCAGATGATGAGCTGCAAAGGTTCATCGAGTTCGATCTCGATAAGCTCGACAACGTGGACTACTTCCGGAAAAACCTCGAATAGACCCTCCGCCCCCGATTCGCTTGAATCAGCCCCAATACCCATGGACATCGTCACGTACGAACATCGCGTTTCCATGCGTGATTGATGCCCGTTTTTGATCGTTTTCGCGGTCCTGTGATAGCATGCGGACAGACTTCCTGCCCAATAAACGTCAATCCGATCCAATTCGTTTTGCCCTTTAGGCGCGGACAATAGAGGCAACCCGTTGCACGAAAATTCTGATAACCCGGATTCAAGCCGGAAGAAGGCCAGCAACTTCAGGGCGACCTGCAAACGTCTCTTCGGCTATGCGTTTCGCCATAAGTCCAAGATGGCTGTGCTTGTCTTCTTCTCCTTCGTTTCCGCAGGATCTCTGAGTACAATGGTCGTGGGCACCGTTCTTGGCATAGACATCGTTTACGCCACCGATGAAAACGCCCAGAAACGAATCGACGATTACTCTTTGCAGGCGGCTAAAACGGTCGACCAAATCGATCGCGTGACAGGCTGGCATCCGGACTTCGAAGGCATAGTCGAGTCCACGATAACTTCGATGCGCGAGGATAAGAGAAGAGCATTGCGAAGCATCGCCATGCTTATAGTCGCAATCACGCTGATCGGCGGAACAGCGAGATTCATACAGGAGTATTTTGCTGGAATCGTCGGCGCAAGTATCGTCATGGATCTCCGGCAGGAAATGTACGATTCGATTATTTCCCTGTCACACGATTTCTTCGAACAGCGCGCGTCCGGAACCATTATGTCCCGCTTCAGCAATGATGTGGGCACCGTAAACTCCGGAATCCTCAACGTATTCGTGCTGCTCTTTCGCGAGCCCTTCAAAGTATTGATCCCCCTCGGGATTGCTCTGCTCATCAGCCCTAAAATGCTGTTGCTCATTCTTCTCTTTATGACTCCGCTCATCGTATTGTTCTCGATCATGGCGAGAAAGGTGAAGCGTCGCGTCAGGCGCAGCCTGAACAAGAATGCGGTGGTCAGTACGATTCTGATGGAATCCATACGGGGTATAACAGTAGTGAAAAGTTTTCGCATGGAAGAGCGCGAGCGCGCCCTGATGAGCACGGAACTGCGAAAACTCCGTAAGCAGCTCGTAAAGTATGCAAAACTGGATGCGATAACCGCACCGCTGACGGAACTGGTACTCGTGATGGGCGCGGGCGCCCTGTTGATCATGGGTGAGCAGGTGATCGCTTCGGAAAACCTGGACCCCAAAGATTTCGCCGTTCTGGCCGCCAGCATTGTCCTGATCATTGAACCGATGCGAAAACTCGCCAAAGTAAACAACAAGCTTCAGTCCAGCGTCGTAGCCGCGGAACGGGTATTCGAGTACATCGACTATAAACCCTCCGTTCAGGAGAAGGCGGATGCCAAGGACATACCTAACATCCAGGACGCTATTTCCTTCGAACACGTCGATTTCTCCTACGATGGAACCGTTCCAGTTCTGCGCGACGTCTCCTTTCGTGTTGGAAAAGGCGAGATGGTCGCGCTCGTTGGGTTCAGCGGTGCGGGAAAAAGCACCATAGCAAAACTGCTGCCGCGTTTCTATGATCCCTCAAAAGGTTCGATTCAGATCGATGGTATCGATATCCGAGACGCCACTTTTGACAGCCTGCGCGAACAAATCGGTTATGTCACGCAGGACAACATACTGTTCAACCGTACTGTACGCGAGAATATTACCTTCAGTCGCGAGTCCTTCAGCGACGAGCGTGTTCGCGACGCCGCCCGCGTCGCCCATGCCGAAGAGTTTATCGAGGCCATGCCGCAGGGTTACGATACGATGCTGAGTGAAGCCGGAGTGAACATATCCGGCGGTCAGAAGCAGCGTATCTCCATCGCACGCGCTATCATGAAGGACCCCGCAATACTGATTCTTGACGAAGCAACCTCGAGTTTGGACACCGAAAGCGAAACCGCCATTCAAAAAGCCATCGATGAATTCGTCGTCGGACGTACCACGATTGTCATCGCGCATCGGCTGTCCACCATTCAGCGTGCAGATCGGATCATCGTCTTGAGTCACGGCAGCATCGCCGAGCAGGGAACCCATCAGGAACTGATCGAGTTGGGCGGTATTTACAGACGCTTGCATCAGCTTCAATTTGCTGAAATGCCCGACCCGGAAGACGAAGAGGTCGCCTGATAGCGGACCTGCCAGCGCTTATCCGAATCTTTCTTCGTGGAAACATCTCAACAGACTTCGTGTTGCCATTGCATTGTAAAGTCGGTATGGTTATTGAACAAGTGTTATCTCAAGTACTGGAGTGGATCAAAATGTATACTCGTCCAATCAATCGTGTGGTCATCGCATGTCTCATCGCGTTTTCGCTGGGTTCTCCACCGGGGTATGGTGCCACACATCCCATGGACCCGCTGTCATCGAGCGAAATATCGTCCACCCTGGACGTGCTGCTCAATTCAGGCAAGGTACAGCGCGCCGGGCGCATGGCGTACATGCGCCTCTACGAAATGCCGAAGTCCGAAGTCCTCGCATGGAATCCAGGTGATCGCTTCAGTCGAAGGTCGGAGTCCTTTATCCTGCAGGACAACGGATTTTTCCGATTCGTTGTTTCGCTGGATACAAACGCAGTGGAGCAGATAACGGCAATACCAGAGGGGCAGGCTCCGTTTGTCGCGGGCGAGTACCAGGCTGCCAATACACTTATTGTGCAGAACAAGGAATGGCAGGAAGCCATCCGGAAGCGGGGTATCACCGATTTCAACAAGGTGATCAATATTACATTCTCAACCGGATACTTCGGCGATCCGGCGGAGAAACGTCAACGACTGACTCGCGTTGCCAGCTACTATCCCGAGGATACTCCAAACTTCTGGGGGCGACCCATAGGCGGACTGTCCGCATTGATCGATTTAAAGGCAAATCGTGTCATCGAAGTAGTCGATACCGGAGTCGTGCCGCTTCCGAAAGGGACCGTCGGATATGATCGCGCGTCAGTCGGAACGCGATCCAATCCGGTAAACAAAATCGCCTATAGTCAGCCAGGAGGCGCTTCTTTCGCGATCGACGGCCATGTTATTCGCTGGCAGGACTGGGAAATGCACTACCGGGTGGAACAGCAGAACGGCCTTATACTGTCAAATGTGACCTTTACCAACCGCGGTGAAAAACGTTCGGTGCTGTATCAAGGATCAGTCTCAGAGTTGTTCGTGCCATATATGGATCCCAGTCCGGGCTGGTATTCGCGCACCTTTATCGATGCAGGAGAATTCGGACTGGGTCTTTCGCTGAGTACGATGCTGCCCGGTGCCGATTGCCCGGAGAATTCAGTGTTGCTCGATGCAGTTATGGCCGGTGTATCCGGGCGGCCGCAAACCTATGAGAAAGTCATGGCAGTATTCGAGCGTTATTGCGGGAACCCCTTGTGGCGGCACCAGGACCCGATTACGCGCGGTCTTGAAGCGCGAAGGAATCAGGAACTTGTAATCAGGACAATCGCGACCGTCGGGAATTACGACTATCTCCTGGACTGGGTATTCGGTCAGGACGGAGCAATCAAGGTGAGTATCGGCGCCACCGGAATCTGCTCCGCGAAGGCTGTCGCCAGCAGGACGGCGGAGGAAGCGGCATCGAAAGGCGAGGAAGTCTACGGTCGTTTCGTCGACGAATATACCGTTGCCGTAAATCACGATCACTTCGCCATGTACCGTCTGGATTTCGATGTCGATGGGCAGTCTAATCAGTTCGTTAAGGACGTGCTCAAGCCGATCCGTTTCAATCGAGACACCCCCCGCAGGTCAGGCTGGATCGTTGAGCCTCATCTCGCTCACTCCGAGCAGGACGCGAAACTTCGCGTAAATATCGAGAAGCCCGCCTTGTGGCGCATACGGAACTCGGCGCGAAAGAACGCCTGGGGATACCAGACAAGCTACGCGATCCGTCCAGGCCTTTCGCATATTTCCCTGCTCGCGAATGACGATTGGCCCCAGCGCAGAGCCGCGTTCTCGAAATACAACCTCTGGGTTACCCCATACGACCGCGAAGAAAAATTCGCTGCCGGGCCGTTTCCGAATCAGAGCGAAGGAAGCGGAGGAATTGACGACTGGACGAAGGCGAATCGGTCGATTCTGGACACCGACATTGTCGCCTGGTACTCGATAGGATTTCACCACATTGTCCGGGCTGAGGATTGGCCGATGATGAACACAGCCTGGTTCAGTTTTTCGATTGTCCCCCACGACTTTTTTGACGAGAATCCCGCGATGGATATTCCTACTTCGGACTGACCCAGAAAGGACACCGCGCGAATGTTGAGAACCGGAATAGCAATAGGATCGCTCGTCCTGTGCTGCGTAATGTCCCAGGCATCAACCGCTGCAGAATCCGAGATATCAAAGATCGCCTTCGGTTCCTGCGCCAATCAGAATGAGCCACAGCCCCTTCTCGATGTCGCCGCCGCAGGGAAACCCGATCTGTTCATTTATCTTGGCGATAACATCTACGGCGATACGAATGATATGAGCGTGTTGCGCGAGAAATACGATGTGCTGGCCGCGCGACCGGAATTTCAACGCCTCAGGAAGTCGACGAAGATCATCGCAACCTGGGATGACCACGATTTTGGCGCAGACGACAGCGGACGCGAGTATAGGCACAAAGAAGAGTCCAAGGAAATTTTTCTAGAGTTCTTCGACGAACCCAAGCAGTCACCCCGACGCGACCACGCGGGCGTGTACACGTCCTACGAGTACGGTCCAGAAAATCGGCGGGTTCAGATCATCCTGCTCGATCTGCGGACCTTTCGAGCTCCCCTGAAACGCTCCGGAAAAAGGCCAACGATCTCCCATGCAGGGCCATATGCTCCCAATACGAGCGAAGATGCCGTGTTGATGGGGGAGGATCAGTGGCGCTGGTTGAAGAAGCAGCTGAAACGACCAGCGAAGATTCGCCTGATCGGGTCCAGCGTTCAATTTGCCGCCGAGTTTCACGGGTGGGAGGCCTGGGCCAATTTCCCGAATGAGCGCAGGCGATTTATCGATCTCATAGATGAGACAGAGGCCAGCGGCGTGATACTGCTTAGCGGAGACATGCACTACGGCGAGATTTCCGTGATGACCGAGAATGTTCCGTACCCCCTCTATGATTTTACCAGCAGCGGCATCAACCGCGTCTGGGAGCATCCCATGCAGAATATCCACCGGATAAGTGACACAGAGTATAGGCCGCACGTAGGTTGGATCGAGATCAATTGGGAGACGGATGACCCGGAAATCACTTTGCGTCTCGAAACGCTCGAAGGTGATTCTCCCGTGATGAGGACAATTTTGTTGACCGAATTGTCCGCGAGATAGTCGGCTGTCCCCCTTTATATATGTCGTCAGTCGAGGAAATTTGTATTTGTATCGGGATTTTTTGTTAATATATAAACTAGATTTCGATTGATCTCAGAATGAGGTGATTCCTACATTTAATCAAACGTCCCGGACCCCGCGCAAATACACATGTGCAACACGAAACAGGAGGCATCATGGCCGACACAGCAAAAGAATTTGACACAGCAAAAGAATTTTTTGATGGATTAAAAGACAGTATCGACCCCGAGAAAATCAAGGGAATAGATGCAACATACCAATGGGACATCGCCGAAGCCGGAAAATGGTATGCCGTATTGTTGGACGGCGGCGTTGAAGTATCCGAAGGCGAAGCCGAATCATCCGATATCACGATTTCGTGCAGCGAATCTGACTGGCTGGACATCGTCAGCGGAAAACTGAACGGCCAGATGGCCTTCTTGACCGGTAAACTGAAAATTCAAGGCGATATGTCGCTTGCCATGAAACTCCAGAGCTTCACCGGCTGAGCATGAACCACGACCTCACAGCGGGAATCGGCAGCATTGCCGGTTCCCGTTTTTTTATGGTCTGCTGCCTCATCGTTCTCCTCAGTATCAGTAGCTGTAAAAAGGACGCACAAAAGCGGAGTACTGAGTTGACCTGGATAACCCAGGACGGATTCACACAACAAGGCACGCTGTATACGCCAAACAAAAAAAACGCCCCCGCGCTGATCCTCGTACATGCCCTCGGCGGTCAGCGCAGCGATTGGGAATTCTTAGCCCTTCGAGCCGCAGCCCGCGGATATCTCGTCCTGACATACGATATGCGCGGACACGGGGACAGCGCAACTCAGAACGGCAAGTCCAGCCCCTTCAATCGATTCGAGAGTGAGGACTGGAATCGTGCCGTTGCCGACATTGGACTCGCGAAGCGGCAGATTCTTGCAAACGGTGCCTCGCCTGAAAACCTCTTCATCGTCGGTGCCAGCATCGGCGCAAATATGACCGTTCAATACGCGGACGCAGATCCGGAAATACAGGCCGTCGTCCTCCTCTCGCCAGGAGTCAAATACAAAAATCTCGACATCGAAAATACCGTCAAAGACAATCGTCGTCTGCCCATGCTCCTGATGGCCGCGGAGGGCGATCGCTATTCAGCCGATTCGATCGACAAGATGAAGATATGGTCCCCCGCATACGCAGAGTCGCGCATGTACTCCGGCACCTCACACGGAATCGATCTACTGCTTCGGTCTGAGCGCATTTTTGAAGATATTTTCGGATGGTTGAAACCGATACTGAAATAATCATGCCCCGAACTTGACGCTTTTCGAGTTACATCGTATACTGTTTACGTATAGTCACAGGATAATCGACCAGAAAGAGGTAAAGACGTGTCCCAATCAATACCGGAAGGTTTCTACCAGGACAGCGACGGAAAATCGCAGCAGGATCGACGTGCAGACATAAAGAATCGTCGCGGGGGACAAAAAGACCGTCGGTCGGATCGAAAAGTCGTGGGAGACGAAGATCGCCGAAACCTCATGCGCCGCGCGTCAGATGCCGCTTTCCTTAAAAGTGAACACAGCCGGCAAATCGAGGACGCCCTAGAAGATTTCGCCAAAGATCACGACGCCTAGATAAGCTACTTCCGCCGCGCGTCCAGAACCGCCTGCGCATCCTTCTGCAGCTCAAGCGCCGCCTGCCTTCCCGTTTGCAGCTTCGTAATCACCGCCGTCTCGGCTTTTTCCACCATCCCCCGTATTTCCTGCCACCCCAATACGTTCGGCTCTGGCTTCGCAAACTCCAAACAGTCAAAAGCCGTCCTGTTGCTCGGCCATTCACTCCAGAACACCTTCAGGTCAGGATGATTTGCGGCAGATCGACGCACCGGCAGATACCCCGTCTCAAGTGACCACCGAACCGAGATCTCCGGCGACGTCATGTATTTGATGAAAGCCCACGCGCTCGCGCTCTGTTCAGGATTCGTATTAAAAATGTTCAGGTTCCCGCCGTAGAGCGCCGTGTGCGGAGAGTCCGGGTCGGCCTGCGGAATCGGTGCAATGCCCCAGGCAGAATCATCTTCGAAAAGATCCACGAGATAAGGCCGCTGTGCGCTCGTGCGCAGTATAAAAGCGATTTCGTCATTGCCCAACGCATTCTCATCGCTAAACGTCCGACGCGGAATCTGATACGCCAGTTCCTCCGTGACAAGCGTTTCGATAAGTTCAAATGCCCGTATCGAAGCCGCCGAATCATACAGTGTCCTGTCCCCGTCAAGAATTTCACCGCCCATGCTGAAGATAATGCCGCTCATCGTCGAACAGTCTATGTCGATCGCAATCGCGTACTTACCCGTCTTGGACTTTATCGTCCGGCATTGCGCAATGAATTCATCCCAAGTCCCCGGCGGAGTGTCCAGACCCGCTTCCCGCATCACACGATTGTTGTGATAGAGCACAAGCACGCTTTTCGTGTAGGGGAACGACAGCATCTGGTTGTCAAATTGAGCGAACGTATTCGTCGCCAGCATCGCAGGGAAATAGTCGTCCAGTTCTGCCTGACTCAGGCCTGTCTCCGGGTCCCCTATGAACGAATCCAGTGGCGTGATCGCCCCGGCCTTCATATATTCAGCCGTCATGTTTTCATACGCAACAGCCATTGCAGGCAGCACCCCCGCGCGTATACTCGCGATCACTTTCTTGTAAATGTCACCATACCCGCCGCTGCTGACAGGTTTAACCGGAAGTCCAGAGTGAGTCTCGTTAAAGTCCTCCGCAAGTTCGGTAAGAAGATCTGCTGTCACCGTCGTCTGACGGTCCCACAGTTCCGCCGCATCCGCAGTGATGGGATCGAAGGATTTCGGTTCAGAATCCGCCGCGTCGTCGCTGCGCGAACAGCCTCCGAATTGCGCCGCAAGCAGCGCGACCACCACAAGAACGGGCAATATGGCAACTCGTTTATCCGTGTAGGTCATCCGCGTATTTATCCTTTAAGTCCAGTACTCGCCGCGCCTTCGAGAAAACTCTTCTGGGTAGCGAAGTATAGGGCAACAACGGGCAATATGACAACCACAGACGCCGCCATCAGCAGATTGGTCCGAACTCCCGCATCGGTCGAAAAAAACGTCAATCCCACCTGAATCATCCGCATCGATTCACTGTTCGTGACAATGAGCGGCCACAGCAGCGCATTGTAGCTGCCCAGAAAAGCGAACAGTCCCACGATAAGTATCGTCGGGCGAACCAGCGGTGCCGCGATCAGGATCAGAAAACGAACATGCCCGCATCCGTCCAGCATCGCTGCATCCTGATAGTCGCGCGGTATCACGCTGAACGCCTGACGCATCAGAAAAATCGAAAACGCATTCGCGCACCACGGCAGTACCAGCGCGGCATAAGAGTTGTACCAGCCCAGCTTAATGATGATCAGGTAATTCGGAATGAGCATCGCCTCAAAAGGGACCATCATCGTCGCGAGCAGCAGTAGAAACAATACCCGTTTGCCGCGAAATTCGAGACGCGCGAAGGCGTAGCCCGCCAGGACCGATGTAAATATCACTCCGACAGCAACCGCGCTCGCGATGCCAAACGTGTTCAGAAAATATCGACCAAAAGGCGCAGCATTCATCGCATCAGCATAGTTCTGCCATTGAGGTTCCGCAGGTATAAGATTCAGCTTCGCCGCGCTCGCTTCCTGCAGTGTCATCAGAGACGTCGCGATCATCCACGCGAACGGGAACAACGCGCAGGCCGCCCCGGCGATCAACACAGTATAAAGCAGCACATTTTTCATGAGGCGTAATGCACCCTCCGCCGCGTAGCACGCCACTGAACAAAAGTGAATACCATAATCGCAACGCTCAGCATCGTCGCGACCGCCGAGCCGTACCCGAATTTCTCGTTCTCATAAAGATTCGTGTAGATGTAGACAATCAGGTTCTGCGTCGTGTCCACCGGACCCCGCCCGTCGCCCGTGAGCGCATAAAAACTGCTGAACGACTGGAACGACTGAATCACACTCACGATCGTCAGAAAGAAAATAGCGGGGGAGAGGATCGGCAGTACAATATGCCGGACGACCTGCCCGCTCGTCGCGCCGTCAAGCTGCGCCGCCTCTTCGAGATGTCGATCACGCTGCGTCAGCGCCGCCAGAAATATGACGATCATAAACCCCGTACTTCGCCAGATTTCGAAGACCATGATGCAGCACAGCGCCAGACTTGGACCCACCCCAACATCAATTTTCCCCCCGGACATCAGATGAAGAATGCCACGCGGTTCCAGAAGCCACTGCTGAGGCGAAAGACCGACCTCCAGCATAAACTGCGTGAGCGGCCCCGTCGTCGGTTCCAGCAGCGAACGCCACACCATAGCCGCCGCCACAATAGACGTCACGAAGGGAAGAAAATAGGCCGTCCGGAGAACATGCTGTAGGCCTTTGATTCGGTAGAGTCCCAGCGCAATCAAGAGACTCAGAACCAGTGCTGGCGGAATCGTCCCCACAGCGAAGTAGACTGTAATCCACGCGCTGTTCCAGAAATCAGCGTTCCCCAGCGCGTTTCGGTAATGCTCAAGCCCCAGAAACACCGTCTCCGTCGCCGAGAAGTCGTGCAGACTCAGGTAAATCGAATAAAAAAACGGAAAAATGGCAAAAGGAGCGATCACAATAAACGCCGGAGCGATCAGGAGATAGGGCAGAATCGTCTGACGATTGAATCTAGTAGGTCCGGGTTTTCGAAGCATAATTGGCAGGCTTGTTTCACTTTTCAGTTCGTTGCGCTACGGTAGCGCAGTTCCCGTCGTGGGTTCCAGTTTTGAATCAGTGATTGAATTCAAATGAGTATAATGTGCAAATTGAATAAACGACAGCCCTCTCGCAATGAAGAAACACGCGGGGCTGTCTATGAATGCTCTCTACAACGGGATTTGCATTGATAAACTATTGACCTGTGACCAAGGAAAAGCTATTATACGTTGATGTATGAAGCAGGAAACTTTTTCACGCCATTGCCCCGGCGTTTTCGCGAAAGTTTCGTATGCACGTAAATACAGCATTTTGATGATTCGGACCCACTTGGAGTGTCTTATGAGCATGCACCTTCTTTACAATGCCTTGAAAAATTCTATCCTGCGTAGTGTCGCACTGTTACTCTGCGCAGCGTTAATCGCGCCCGCATGCGGTGGCGGAGGTGGCGGTA